>NZ_JAKSYQ010000232.1:0-2033 GCF_022829665.1 Methylobacterium sp. E-041
GATCCAGCTCACCGACGCGATGATCAAGCTGATGGCCGAGCAGGACTTCTTCGGCATGCACTACGAAGGCCGCACCTACGACACCGGCTCCAAGCTCGGCTTCCTCACCGCCAACATCGCCTACGCGCTCGACCGCAAGGATCTGGCCGGCCCGCTCAAGGCCGAGATCGCGAAGCTCCTGGTTATCGACCAAAATAAATCGTGATCTTATCCCGACTTATACTTAGAGATTGTTTTGAAGTTTTATTTCAAGCAAAATTGTTGAGGGCGTTGAAGGCCATATGCCTGGCGACGCAAGGTATGTGTATGGTCCCGGGATGAGTTGTGACGGGTCGATCCTGAAGCGATTGGGCTCTTTCGTCCAGGCGTTCAGGATGAACTCGGTGGGTGTCAGCCCACGCAAGGTCATAAGCCTACTAGTACTACTGTGTCACAAAGTTTGGTTGTAGGGTTGGCGATTCGATCTCGTGATGGAGCGAGGCATGGTTCGCATGAACTCCCCATTAGCTGCTGATCAGCTTCGTTTTGCAAGCTATCTGGGGGCTCTGTCAGGCGTCCTACGCCATGCCGATCGGGTCGCGCCGCTGAAGGCCTACTGCACCGGCCTCCTGCTGCCAGGCGCCCGCAAGAGCATCGAGCCGATGGCGGCCCGTGATCGCGCCGGCGCGTGTCCAGGCTACACATCAGGCACTGCATCACTTCGTAGCCAAGGGCGAATAGTCGGACGACGCTTTGCTAGCCCGGGTCCGCAGCAAGGTTCTGCCTGTGATCGAGCGTCAGACTTCGATCCAGGGCTGGATCGTCGATGACACCGGCTTTTCCAAGAAGGGCCGCCACTCGGTGGGGGTGGGACGGCAATACTGCGGTCAGATCGGCAAACAGGACAACTGTCAGGTTGCGGTAACTCGCGGTGGCCAACACCCAGGCCAGTCTGCCGGTGGCCTATCGCCTCTACCTGCCGGAAGCCTGGACCCAGGATGCCGAGCGGCGCAGCAAGGCCGGCGTGCACGAGGATATCGGCTTCCGGACCAAGCTAGAGATCGCGCTGGATCAGATCCGGGCGGCCTTGGCTGATGGGGTGGCGCCCGGGCTCGTTCTGGCAGATGCCGGATACGGGATCGACACGGCCTTCCGCACGGCGCTGACGGCTTTGGGCTTGCGCTACAGTCTGGGCGTTCAGTCCTCGACGAGCCTGCAGCCTCCTGGAACTGCACCGCTACGGCCCAAACTCTGGAGCGGACGCGGGCGCCCACCACCCGGGTGCGACGGAGCCCTGAGCACAAGCCACTCTTGGCAGAGACGCTGGCCCGGTCTCTGCCGGAGACCGCCTGGCAGCGCGTCACATGGCGCGCTGGCACGAACGGTGTGCTGACCTCGCGCTTTGCGGCCGTGCGGGCGCGCCCGGGGCATCGGGATGAACTGCGACACGAGCCGCGTCCCGAGGAGTGGGTTCTGATCGAGTGGCCGGAGGGCGAGGATGCGCCAACCAAATACTGGCTCTTGACCCTGTCGCCGGAGACGCCCCTGGCCGAGTTGGTCAGCCGGACGAAGCTGCGCTGGCGTATCGAGCGGGACTACCAGGAGCTCAAACAGGAAATCGGGCTCGGCCACTAGGAGGGGCGAAGCTGGCGCGGCTTCCATCATCACGCCAGCCTATGCATCGCGGCCTATGGGTTCCTGGTCTCCGAGCGGGGCCGCTTTCCCCCTCGGAACCAGAAATCACCGAACGGCAAGCGCGTGCCCTACCCCTCAGTTACAGACCCCGCGGCGCCCCCGATCCGGCCCGAGCGACACGTGCCTGCCTTCATCGCAACCTTGCGCCTGAGGCTTGCACAAGCGCTTACGCAAACCCCGCAACGATGCCCCTGCTGCCGAAATCAATTTGTGACACACTAGAGCCTGTCGTCGTCTGAACGGATTGGCTTGGCTAGCGTTTTCGTTTCTCTGATGCAGGAGGGACGATGCTGAGCGACGCCCAGCGGTCTGAACTGGAGCCCTTGGTCGAGGCCTGCCGGCCCAAGGCCAAGACGCCC
>NZ_JAKSYQ010000238.1:0-5263 GCF_022829665.1 Methylobacterium sp. E-041
GCCGCAGCACGACGTCGGACTAGAAAAGCATCCCGTCACTGCAAAACATCCAGATCGGCGCACGGTCATCCCCTCGGTCAGCCGGCCTTCAGGAAGACGACGCGACCAAAATACAACGCCGAGCCTCCACCAAGCGCTTACAACCTAGGCGTCGCGGTAGCAGGACCAGGGACCGGCTCGGGGCCGGCCCCGGCCTGCGGCACAGGCTCGCCCATCAACGTCGCACACCCGATAGGGCGGGCGTCTCGGCGAGTAACCGCCGTCAGGCTGAAAGCGACAGAACGGCGAGCATCGCAGACTGGGCACATTGGAACTGTCCCAAACTTTTCGGCTAGGATTACTGTTTTTTTGCTAGTTCTGAAACTTTCTCGCTCTTGGCTACGTCTCACCATCTGATTTGAGATGGAAGAGCGGTAACTAGGAGAGGATTATGAAATTTTGGCTTTTCGTTCTTGGTATACCGATCTTGTTTACAACGCCTATTGTGGCGCAAGGAACTCATGATCAATCAATTACGGACAGGCAGCGAAATATCACTAGTAAAGAAAAAGCCTCAGAGATTCGAGCATTGATCGAGAAAGCTCGGATTAGACAGCAAGCGGTTGATCGACAGAACGAGAATCTATGGGCTCGGTGGACTTATGCGGTCTGCATCGGTTGCGGACCCATATCAGGGAAAATCCACATGGTACGAACGAATCCTTTGCGCGTCCTGATGGGTATTCCGGCCGCTGAGGATGACGCCCGGAGTGAGCGCGGAAGACGTCAGATTTAGAGCGTTTAACAGAACTGCTTGCATTGGTTGAGGGTCACGAGGGCACAGGCCAGGGTGGTGAAGGCGAGGTAGATGTCGGCGCAGCGCTCATAGCGGATGGCCAGACGGCGGAAGCGGGCGAGCCACGCCAGCGTGCGCTCGACCAACCGAACATCCGCTCGATGGCGTTGCGTCCCCGATAAAGTACGGGCGAGAAGCACGGCTTCCAGCGTCGGTTGACCTTGGGCGGGATGTTGGGCGCGGCTCCGGCCTCCTCGATCTGCCGGCAGATGGCATCGCGGTCGTAGCCCTTGTCGGCCAGCACGACGCGGCAAGTCGGCAAGCGTTTCGAGCAGCAGCGCGCAGGCCTTGCAGTCGGCGACCTGCCCACCGGTCAGCAGGAAGGCGAGCGGGCGGCAAGCACGGTCGGTGAGGGCGTGGATCTTGGTCGTGCGCCCGCCGCGCGTCCTTCGATAGGCTCAGGATGAGGTGGCCGATGGCCTGGCTTTGCTCCCCCCTTTACCCCCGGCGGCGCAGCGGTGGGCCTTCACTGTCAAACAACGTTAAACATTGACCGTGGATCGGCGTCGAACTCTGACCCCCTGTATGGGTATGGCGGGACGCCTTTGATCAGCTCGACGAAGCGGGTCGGGGTGGCGCAACTTCTTCTGCAATTCCTCAAGCCCGGCATGCATTTTTCCGGCATCGACCGCCGTCTCGATCAGCAGTTCCTAAGCCTCGGCGAGCGCCGCACGCAGTTCCGCGTTCTCGGTCGCGAGCGCTAAAACCAGAGCCGTCGTGTCGTCGCTCATCCTTCAGCAACCCATCTGATCCACCGTGGACGCCGCCGCATCCGTGGCTAGCAGGTCGCTCGATCTGTTGCGGCGGTCCTGTTTGCCCCTTCAAGCAGTGCCGCCAATTTCGAGGCTTCAAGCGGGCCATAAGCCGGCGCGGCGGTTCCTGTTCCCCGCATCACCGACCTTCACGCGACCACCCGGCCCGAGGCTTCACGGCCACGGCGCAGGGAACTGGCCCGCACCGGCCTGTCATCACGTGCTCTCTGTGCTGGGCTGCCTAACGACGTTCGCGACCGCCGCCGGCGCGCATGCGTCGAGAGACCGGCTGTGTAGCAGACCGTCAATCACTTCGCAGCATCCGTCCTGATTGTTGTGCAGCGGTAGCCCGACACAGGCCATATCAGCTCGCGCCGCACCTCTTGCAGACGAGTAAAACTCCAGCAGTGTCAAACAGTTTCAAAGCTGATATCGTTAAGCTCTTCCTTGAGGGAGGCGTGGATACGCCGAAGCCATAGCTTGGCGTCCGCTTCAGCTGCTCTTGCCTCCTGGGCCTGCTTTTCCACGAGTTTGGCCCTCTCTTCCGATAGGCGAGCGAGTTCGTTGGCCTTTTCGGCTCGTGCAATGGCAGCCCTTGCCGCCTCAGCATCCTCCGCACGCCGCTCGGCCTCCTCGGTCCGCTTGACGCATCGTTGGAAGAGTGACGCGAGACCTCCTTAGCAAATTCGCGTGCTCGGCGGACGAGTGCCCCAACATCCTGGATCAGGTCAAGCGCTGCTGGCCAATCGATTGGGATCGTCTCGCTGGGTACCTGCTGCGAGATAAGTGCGTTCACCTCAGCAAAGAGAGGTACGATCTTATCGCGTTTCGACACCTCGGCAGCCCATGCGGAGCTGCTACGCCAAGCATCGCTGGGGTCGGGATCAGGTTCGGCCTGGACATCGGCGGTGAGGTGTTGAGCGGAGATCGACATCAGGCACTCTACTTCGTAGCTGGTCCAACACTGAACTCAGTTGCGATCGTGTCATAGACACGGGTCAGCCACTCCTCCGCAATCCATGTTCGCTCCTCGGCGGCTTTCACCTTTTCGTCGGCGGCCTTGAGCAAGGTATCGGCACGGCTCTGGACATCGGCGGTGCGTGCCTCGGCAGCATGAACCCGCTCGGCAGCGTTTCGAATATTTTCCCGCGCATGTTCCAGCAGTTCCCGTACGCGCAGCTCTTGCTCTTGCGCCTGAGCCTCGACCTTGCGGGCATGTTTGCCTGCATCACGAACCAGATCGATCAGCTTGGACCAATCCCGGAGCAAGGATCGAGGCGCTGAAAGTAACGGCTCGGCGACGTCGCTGACGGGCTCAAGGAGCTGCACCACCTTGTTTGCGGACGTGCCAGAGACGGGGCCGTCCGTAGGAGCATCCAGGGGAGACAAGCCCTGCCAAAGGTACTTCTTGGCTGTGGCCATGAGGTCCCCACCGCGGATGGCTGAGGCCTAATTAGATCGAAGGCCTTCGGTTAATGGCTTATTCGGACTGCTTACCATTGTGGTGGTGGATGAGCAGCCGCCTTTTGGAAGCGAAGCTTGGGAAGAAAGAGGTGTTTCTCAGAGAGCACAGTTCGGACCTGTGGTTGGCCAAAATTCTCTAGTTGAACTTACCGCGTCCGTATAATATTAGAAGACCATTTACCACCTGTATTGTCAGCGTTGGCCATGGTGCCTGGTATTATTCAAGCAATCGTACTTCCCGGATTAGGGCTATAATTTTATTGGTCGGAATGGGGCGTTTTACCACTTGAGCATACCTAACGTGCGCGGCAAGGGTTAAGCCCAAGCGTTGAGCTTCGGTCACTTTTTCTGAGCTTACACGCAGTGCTATCGGATTACTGGATGTATCGTCCATTCTCACTCCTTCGCTACATGGGTCGTTCGCTCTTATCCGACGTTAGGTGCCGGATGAGGCCCTGCCGTTGGTCTTGATCTCCACTCCTCGGCAGCCCCTTTGCCCTCTCCAACCCCCCAAATTCACAGGGTGAGAAGCAGGAGTATTCGTGCCCTGCGGGGATCTGCACCCACCCCCCGTTGGCCCCACGGCAGGGCGTTCCACGGTTCGGGCCAGCCGCAGCCAAGCTATCCAGTCTCG
This sequence comes from Methylobacterium sp. E-041, assembly GCF_022829665.1. Classification (NCBI taxonomy): domain Bacteria; kingdom Pseudomonadati; phylum Pseudomonadota; class Alphaproteobacteria; order Hyphomicrobiales; family Methylobacteriaceae; genus Methylobacterium; species Methylobacterium sp. E-041. Next base: position 3,686 of record NZ_JAKSYQ010000238.1, read on the forward strand.
CGACACGATGCAGACGACGTTGGTATCGTTGCGGAAGCGGGCCAGCCGGCGTTCCTCGACGGTGAGGAGGCCGTGCGTTCGACCTTCGCGGATCGCGTTCCGCACCATCGTCTCGGACACGCCTGCAACCGCTGCGATGTGTCCAACAGCTAATCGGCAGTCCCCCCGTTTCGCCACCTCGACCGCGACGACAGCTAGCACCGCCTGTTCCGCGAGCGTGAACCGTGCCGCGATAGCTGGTGGGAGCCTACCAGAAGCCGCCCAGCGGCGACGACGGGCCATCGAGGCATCTGTGCGCGGCCGAGAGCCAGTGCGGCTCTTGGAGGCTCCGTTGGGCCGCTGAGACAAGTCCGTGGGACGCTCGGGCAACTGCCGCGCCTCTATCAGACCGGACAGAGCCTCGGCTTCGGCCTCCGACAAGTGCCCTTCTCCGAACGCTCTCCACAACGCAGCCGTGACGGCCGGCAACGCGGCACGCGGCACCGCCTCCGCCTGCCGGCGGATCTCGTAGGTATAGTCCATCACTCACAGCCCTGCTCGGGCCGCGTCAAAGCAGGAGGCGCAGCCCTAGCTGTCCCCGGCAAAAGGCAAAACACCATCGTTTCGGGAAGCGATCCCGATTGACTCCCGGCGGGAGCTATGATGTCTGGGGGATTGCAAGTGGTCCCCGGACCTCATCGATTTCGACGGCCCTGCGTTTGGCGACGCGGGGCCGTTGGCGTTTTGGGCTTAGGTCTTTCTCGCGGCCTTCATCCCTTGTTCCAGCGGCTCACGACTCGCCATAGGGCGCGCAGAAGCCGGACATGGCATGTCGGCCGGCAGGCAGGGTTAAGTCAACGTCGGACGTTGAACGACATCTGCAAGCCGAGGGCGCGGTAGCCCTCCGCGTTATCGCACTCTTCCGCGATCCCGAAGCGTTGAACGCACATTAGGCTGCACATAGGTCGATCAAGGCTTGGCGGGGCGCTTCCGTCGCAGGACCTTCCCGGAGCGAGGATACCGAGTTCACGTTAGCCGCCGAACCTCTGACGAACCGGAGCATCGACGACATGGCCAGTATGGGTATCGGCACGATCTACGCGGATGCACTTCGCAATACGCGCGCTTTAGAGAAGCAAGGCTTGGAGCAGATGGAGCGCCAGCTGTCTGGCCTAGAGCGCTATCCCGACTACGCAGCCGTCCTTCGCCGCCACGTCAACACCACGAAGGCGTAGATCGATCGCCTAGGGCCTGTCGTCGTCTGAACGGATTGGCTTGGCTAGATGTTTGGTCCCGGCATTTGGTGGAGCGGGTTTGACCTGAAGCGACCGGGCTCGGCGGACCATGCTTTGCAGATGGCCTCGTAGGGCGTGAGACCCCGCAGGGTCTTCAGGCTGCGAAACCGGATTGCTTAGTCTGAGCCGGTTGTGCAACTCGACCTGCTGCACATCCTTCACAATATGGAGACACTGACCCGATAGTTTTGTCCCGATGCCGCGGGCTACAACACGGTCCATAGCCGTTTTTCCTCGGTCTATCTGCCGAGCGACAATATCATCGATGGGCAGGTTAATGGGTCGCAAGACCCGACGAACCTGG
>NZ_JAKSYQ010000240.1:0-5705 GCF_022829665.1 Methylobacterium sp. E-041
CCCGCACTGCTCACAGCGGAATGACAGGCGGGCGGCAGATATGGGCATCTGCCAGTGGTGCGCCTACGTGCCGTCGTTGCACGATGCGGAGCCCGCCGAGGCGGCCTGAAAACCAAAAAAGTAACACGCCAAAGCACGCAATGATTTTGCAGTGCAGCACGTTCGGCTGGTATGCCAAGCGTGACGCCCTACGAAATCACCATCCTCGCCGCTGGCATTCAGCGGACCTTAGTTCGCACAAACCGAGCGGGAGGCGGCATTGATGGGCGAGTCGGTCCTTCGTCGTTTTGAGGGCAAGCTGGGTCTGATCAGCTTCTGGATTGATGCTCTCGATAAGGGTGCCCTCAAGCGCTTAGGCGCCTATCTGAGCAGCGTACTCACCGAAATGATGGGGACGGGCGAAGTGGTGGCGTAGGCGGCCTACACGGCAGAGGGCGTGCTGACCAAGCCCGCTCCGGCCGTCAGTTTCGGTTTATCGAGAGCTTCTCTCGGTTGATCTGCCACGCCTACGGGATCGAGCGTCCCCAAGGCTTCAAGCGCGAGCTTCATTCGCGCTGGCATCGCGTCATTGATGACAAGCGGAAACGCTTCTACCAGCGCACGACGAACACCCACCTTGAATGGTGTTTGACGACCTGAGCTATAAAAATTAGTCCAAAGGGGCCCAATCACAGTCATAGCTCCCCGAGCCAGCTGCATACCAAGCATCGCGCATTTTAAGCAAATCTAATAACCTCTCTCAACCACACTACGGCGCACAGATTGCCTACTTCGTCTACGATCTCAAATCGCCGGCCATCGATCACTTTGCCTTCGCAAAGCCTTTCTGCGAGTAAATATCGCGTTGATGTACGAGTTTCTTATTTCGCCGATTTAACGTTGGGAAGGTCTGATCCGTCTGGATCTTCGATGAGATCGTCGCCATCACGCAGGTGAAGGTAGAAACGGGGCATCGAAGACCTCGATCTCTATTCGTCTGCTTTCAAGCGTCGTCAGCGAGCGGGCCTGCCTCATCGATCTGCTCACCCTGGTCATCACGAACCGGCGTCAGCTCGACCGGTGGGAACAACTCAGCCAATCCCTGAGCTACGCCGTAGAGGACAGGATCAGAGTCTGGGCCAGACAGGGGTACGCAGTGATCCCGATGTCGCATTTTGCGCTCTGCTACTGGTCTCGGAAGGAGGCCGGCGCAGGCCCCATCAATTTTAAGTTGAGATAGCTAATATGATCAAAAGATGGTTTCTACGCAATTGGTTCCACGCCAATCGCCTTGAAAAACCGTCGTAAAACAGCACCAGGGAATTGCTGCGACGCACAACCTACAAGCGTAGCCTTGATCAGTTGTGATCGATCCGCCAGACCTTTCACGAAGAAGAGCGCGCCGGTCTCCCGGTCACGCCCTGCTCGTCGCAGTCCAAATTGTCAGCGTCGATCTTAAGCGGTGCGCGCTTCGATCAGCTGCACCTGCACCACAGTCCACTTCCCACCACACGCCGTCGTGAGCCCCAGATCACCTGCGCCGGGCCAATACGCAGTGCATGGCCCAGATGCAGGATGCCGCAACGCGGTTGAGCCACCGTCAGACCGGATGCAGGTGTGATGTGCCGGCATGGGGCGCTGAGCGGCCTCAGGCCGTCTCGGCAGCCTTCTTACGGCCGCGGGCCTTCGGAGCTGCCTTAGACGCTTCTACGACCTTAGGCTTCCGACCACGGGTCTTGGGCTCCTCGGAGATCGTCTCTTCCGTATCAGCAGCCTTCGGAGCCGCCTTGCGCCGCTTCTGACCAAGACCGAGCGAATGCGCCAGGGCCGAGCGCTGCGCCGAGTAGTTAGCCGTCGTCATCGGATAATCGGCAGCCAAGCCGTATTTCGCCCGGTAGCTCTCGGGGGTAAGGCCCCGGATCGTCAGGTGCCGGCGCAACGTCTTGTAGAGCTTGCCATCCTCGAAGCTGATGAGCGCGTCCGGCGTGACCGACTTGCGGATCTGGGCCGCGGTTGGCTTTTCCGGACCAGCGGGCTCCGCGGGGGCTTCGTTGCTGAGGCCAGCCAAAGCGGTATGCACGCTGGCGATCAGATTGTGCAGTTCGGCAACCGGCACGCTGTTGTTTGATACGAAGGCGGCAACGAGTTCGGCCGTCATCTCGATGCTGCGGCCTGTCAGTGTGTGTTCGGTCTCATCCATAACCAGCTGTCAATCCTATGCAACCTGCAGAAGCAGGCACCCTGCATATATCTCGCCAGAGTGGAAGTCTGCGACTAAAAATCCTTCTAAATTTCGTACGATCTACTTCTTAAGTCAGCCTTTCTGAACCATTCAACGGATATTCCATCGTCATTCGATGGACGAAACAGCATGGACGAACCTGATTACCCGCGGCAGTCTCCGCGCCGGGAGACGATGATCATCGGAGCAATCCGCACGGATGCCGGGGATGAGATCCCCTGTGTGGTGCGTGACGTTTCGAAGGAAGGTGCCCGGATCTCGGTCTCGCAAAAGGAACCGCTGACGGATTGTTTGGAACTTACGCTGCAAGGTTCTCAGCGGTCCGTGCGCATGTGTGTCGTGTGGCGCCGCGGTCCCTTCGTCGGGCTATCGATCCTCGGCATCACGACCCCCGTGACCGGTGGGGCCAGCGGCTAGGTACGTAGCGGCTTAGGGTCCGGACCCTAATTCGGCGGCATCCGTGCCTGGGCGTCCTGAAACTTTTTGCTGACCAGCGCCGTAGCGATACGCGACGAAAGTATCGTGTCCAGGCTGCAAGCCTTGATTTGAGTGCGCGCTGCTTACTGTAAAACTATCATAGTATATAAAATTAGTTTTCGAATGTAGGGAACGGCAATACGATAATGCTGTTGTTCAGTGGGTTGGATAATATGTTCACCTCCATAGGAGATCATGCATGAAAAACTTCGCTCTCGCCCTCACCGCCCTGGCCGCCCTCGGCGGCGTGGCGCTGGCCGCCGGCTCCGCATCGGCCGCCCCGATGGCCGTCAACGGCCTAAATTCCGATACCGGCGTGACTCAGGTCCGCATGATGCACGGCGACCGGATGATGATGAAGAAGCGCATGATGCGGAAGCGGATGATGAAGAAGCGCATGATGATGAAGCGTGGCATGTAATTTGAGGCGCCCTGTACTGCCGGAGGCCCTGATCCAGGGGCCTCCACCCTTTTAAAAAATCGCCCCGAGGGAGGCCGTTTGCCACGCACCTACCTGACGCGCTCAGCACCCGACACGGGCGAGGTCGAGACACGACGCTGGACGTTCCGGCACCCGGTCGTCATCCGCGTCACGCATTGGGTGAATGCGATCTGTCTCTTAGTGCTGCTGATGAGCGGCTTGCAGATCTTCAACGCTCACCCAGCCCTGTACTGGGGCAAGGTCTCGACCTTTGACACGCCGCTCCTGGCGATGTCCTCGACCGAGAACGATCCGCCCCAGGGCGTGACCACGGTCCTCGGGCGCACCTTCGATACCACCGGCTATCTCGGCTCGTCCGCCGGTGCCGACGGCGACCCAGCGGATCGCGGCTTCCCGTCCTGGCTGACCCTGCCGAGCGACCAGGACCTCACCGGCGGACGCAGCTGGCACTTCTTCTTCGCCTGGGCCTTCGTCCTGAACGGCGCCCTCTACCTGCTCTACGGCCTGTTCAGTGGGCAACTCCGGTTCCGGGTGATCCCGTCGCGCGACCAGGTCCGGCACTTCGGCGCCTCGGTCTGGGAGCACCTCACCCTGCGCTTCCCGCAGGGCGACGAGGCCAAGCGCTACAACATCATCCAGAAGCTCACCTACGCCCTCGTTCTGTTCGTGCTTCTGCCGTTGCAGGTACTGGCGGGCCTGGCGATGTCGCCAGCCATGGATGCGGCCTTTCCGTTCCTGCTGACCCTGTTCGACGGCCGGCAATCGGCGCGTACGGTGCACTTCGTCGTGGCGGCGCTGCTGGTCCTGTTCGTGATCGTGCACATCGCCCTGGTCCTGCTCTCGGGCTTTTGGAACATCATGCGCGGCATGGTGACCGGCTGGTTCGTGATCGAGCGCAAGGTCGAGCCGACCGGCGCCACGGGTGAGCCCCGGGCGTGAGACGCCCACCGAGCCGACGTTCCCTCCTAAAGGGGGCTTCCGCCGCATCCGCGGCGGCCATGCTTGGCGGGTGCGACCGCCTCGGCAACGCGGTGTGGTTCCAGCGAACGCTCAAGACCGGCGAGGACGCAAACCTGTTCGTCCAGCGCCTGCTCCTCACCGAACGCAGCCTGGCGCCAGAATACACCGAGGCCGACATCTCGCCGTGGTTCAAGCCGAACGGCACCGAGGACCCGCCGGACAAGGATTACAAGGCCTTGGCGAAAGGCAAGTTCGCCAAGTACCACCTGGAAGTCGGCGGCCTCGTGGAGGCTCCCTTCAAGCTGTCCCTAGCCGAGCTTCGCAAGCTACCGGCGCGCACCCAGATCACCCGGCACGATTGCGTCGAAGGATGGAGCGCTATCGGCAGGTGGACTGGGACGCCGCTCGCCGATCTCCTCACCCGGGCCAAGCTGAAGCCGGAGGCGCGCTACGTGGTGTTCCACTGCGCCGACACCATGGACCGGGGCGAGGACGATGGTGGTACGGACACCGCACAGGACGGCGGTCCCGAAGAGGCGGCGCCCGCGGGCAATGCCAACCCGGCTATGACCAAGCAGTCGGGCGGCGGGGAGAGTAAACGGAGCTCGGGCGGGCAGCAGGCGTCCGACGAAACCGCGGCCACTGCCGGCGAGCCTGTCCGCTACTACGAGAGCATCGACCTGGTGGACGCGTTCCACCCGCAGACCATCCTCGCCTACGACATGAACGGCAAGGCGCTTCCCGTCTCGAACGGCGCCCCGCTGCGCCTGCGCGCGGAACGCAACCTCGGCTACAAGCAGGCCAAGTACGTGATGCGCATCGAGGTGGTCGCGAGCCTTGCCGGCATCGGCGAGGGCAAGGGCGGCTACTGGGAGGATCAGGGCTACGCTTGGTATGCCGGCATCTGAGCCGTCTGCGCGCCGTCGGCTTCGGGACGTGGACCTGATCTCACGGGAGGCGGCGGAAGGTCAAAACGTGGCAGATATTTAACGACCGCTAGCCCCAATTTTTTGTCCAGGAGCGGACGGGCAGAACTTCGCCCGTTCCAATCATTTGACGCGGCTTCACCGAGAGCCTGAGAGCAGAAGTTCCCAAGGCCTGCAATGGGTCGGTAGCTGCCGGCCCTTGCCGTCGAGAAAACGGTCGGTTTTCCGTCGAACAGGCGGGTCAAAGACAGAAAATATTTGTAACAATATGCTTCAAATGATCTATAAAATAATTTGTAATGCAACCTGTGATTGATTTATATTACAGATTTGTGCTTTGAATATAGTCTCGGTACGCAGGAGCATTAATTTTGCTTTAGATATTCGCCTCTAGCGTTGGTTGACTGCTCCGAGTCCGCCGACGACGCTATGCTCTACCGCCCTATCTTTCCAGCCCGTGCGCGGCCGGTCCGAACGTTTCGTACGTTCGCAACCGCCACCGAGGGGGCCGCGGCGGTCGAGTTCGCCCTCGTGTCGCTGCCCTTCCTGGCGCTGGTCGGCGCGATCATCCAGATCGCGTTCGTGATCTGGGCCGGCCAGAACTTCGACCGCACCGTCCAGAACGCGGTGCGCGGCCTGTTCACCGGCCAGTTCCAGATCGCCAACAGTGGGACGACCA
>NZ_JAKSYQ010000246.1:0-6716 GCF_022829665.1 Methylobacterium sp. E-041
CCTAGATACCCGCCCCGCGAGCCCCCACGGCCCACGGTCTGCTGGAATGCCCGGCCTCTTGGCGCCGTTCTGATGCCGCCAGAGCATGGCTGAGCGTGCGCGTCTGAGATCCCGTTGGGGCGTCTTGGCCTTGGGGCGGCAGGCCTCGACCCACGGCTCCAGTTCGGACCGCTGAGCGTCTCTCCGTATCGTCCCTCCTGCATCAGAGAAACGAAATCGCTAGCCAAGCGAAGCCGTTCAGACGACGACAGGTCCTATGCCCGGCTCGCCTAGGCCGAGATCCATCCGGACGAAAAGTAAGGCTCCTGCCTCGCCTTCCTCGTCAACGCCCTGCGCTTCTTCCGTCGTCACAGCATCGCCGTCGAGCGCGTCATGACCGACAACGGATCGACCTTCAAATCCAGGCGTTACGCCAAGGCCTTGCGATGGCTCGGTATCGCGCACAAACACACGCGGTCCTACACCCTGAAGACCAACGGCCAGGTCGAGCGCTTCGTCCACACCTCCCTGCGCGAATGGGCTTATGCCCGTGCCTACGACACATCCGACCAGCGCAGACAAGAACTCCCCGCCTTCCTCTTCCACTACAACTGGCAGCCCCCCACATGGGCATCAGCCGCCAGACACCCGTCAGCCGCCTCGGAGTGTCCGCGAACAACCTGTTGATGCTCCACACCTAGCCGTGCCTGCCGAAGCGCAGCCGCGGTTCGCTGCACCGCATCCCCAGCCGAGTGCGGAGAGCACGGGAAGCCTTCCTGAGGCTGTGGAGGAGGCTGTAAAGAAAGAGACGGTGCAAGGCGCGCCGGCGAATAAGCGATCTCGCGCTGAGATGGACAAGTTCGACTGGCGCATCGCGACCGGCGATGGTCGAGCGATGCGCTCCGTATGCGCGGGCTGTGCGACGGTAGGTCCCAGGTCTGGAGCAGCCTCACGCGACAAGGCCAACGCCGAAGAGCAGGAGTTCCCGATCGAGGATCCTGCGCAGGCGCCGGCCGACTGATGGGGCAAGTTTTGACGTAGGCGCTGCCACGATCCACCCCCACGCGCGTTTCACCCGTTCAACGAGGGCCGATACGCATGTCGAGCATGAGCGATTTAGGTTTTAAGTCGACGTTCGTGCTAATGAAGATTGGACATAATCTCAAAGATAGCCTTGATGATACTTTCGAAGCTCCAATTCCAGAGCCTCTTGTGGCCGTCGCCGCTGAGATCCCGGATAGAGTTCCAGAGATAAGAGTTATACTGCTCAATAACGTACGGTATATGCCCCATGATGACGAGCCACTGGTCTGATAAGAGTCTACGTATCTATTAGTGCACCAGCATCATGAGGCCGTGCCCTACAAAGACTACCAGGGCGAGCTTCAGAATAAAACCGGTATCTTCGATTGTCTGGCGCATCGTTTGCCATCGATCTGATGGCTAACGATCGTTTACCTCATCCCTCGAAGATAGCCTTGTTGATACATCGTTAGGAGTTTTACCCCGCTACACTCAAGCAGTGCTTAACGACCTATTGAAGCGCACGGCCAGCGTTAACCATTGCACCACGCCGAATGCACTCGGAGATGGCGCACGGTGCCGAGGCGTTGGGATTCAAGCGCCAAGTTGGCGCCCGCAATCACCTGTAAGACCGCCCCCGCTAACGGTCGATTCGAGCGCGCCATCCAACGCAATGCGGAGCGCGGCAAGAGGATCGCCGAACCGGCTCTCGCCGCCGCGTCCGGCACACCGTTGGACAAGGGGCTATACCTCGACGCTCTGAAGAAGGTGCCGGCCGAGCCCAAAGCATGTGAAACGAGCCGCCGGCTTTCGGTGTTTCACGCCACCTCCGAATGGGCGAGGCCGCCGACCTTCGCAGGTGATCCGACGGCGGATAAAAATCAGATCCGGCTTTTTTGCAAGCGTTTGATCGGGTGCAGGTTTTTCGCCTACCTCTGCATGGTCCGATCCCTGATCGTGTGCGTGGTGGGGACAAGCGCCGGAAGTCCTCTTGCGGCTCGAATCATCAAGATTCACGAAGGGTAGATGCAAATCACTGCCCCTCAAACCCGCGCCGCCCACGCCCTCGCCGGGGTGACCCAAAGGCAGCTTGCCGCCGTCACCGGCTTGTCGCTGTCGACCATCGCCGAGTTCGAGGCCGGCGCTCGCGACACCCAGTCGACGACGCGCGACACGATCAGAACGGTGCTCGAAGGCCACGGCGTCTTAGGGGCTGTCGGGGGCTGTGCTGTCGGCCGTCACCTCGCCAATGAGCAGGCCACACGCCAGACGCAGCAGCCGGTGCCCCAGGCGGGTCGCTAACTCGCCCTACGATGCGAGGCGTGTTGGCTTAGCCCGCCATGCGTCGCATTCTGACCTCACCTTAGCAAGCTCGGATCGCAAGCCGTCGATAATGGCTTGCAGCTCGCCGGCGTCGACCGCCATTTCGATGAGCTGATCCTGCGCCTCGGCAAGCTGAAGGTGCAGTTCGGCGCTCTCCGTGGCGAGCTCGAGCAGGGCGAGGTCTGAAACCGTTCCGCCTTCCTTCATTCGGTGTCAGATCCACTGATTGCGCCGGTTGCTGCCGCGCTAAGGGCTGCGGTGATCGCTATGAGTACAGCCGCTTTGATCATGCGGAGACCTTCGCGATCATCGCGACTAGCCGCCCGAAGCCTTCACGGTAGGACATCCGCTCCGTCTCGCACCACTCCACGAACTGGTTGATGTCCGTGATGGCAGCCCGGAGGTTGAGCTGGTCGGTCGGTTCATCCACGGCGATGCGGCGCTTCCGGCGGGTCGGCACCTCACGGCTGGGGAAGCCGAGCTTCTCCGCGACACGGTCGATCTCCCGGGTGACAAGCGTTGCTGGCTTGGATGCGCTCGGATGGATCTCGGCGAGCTTGCCGAAGCCGAAGGATGGCTTGGTGTTCATGCGGCTGCCTTCACGTTCAGGCTGCTGACCAGCTCGATGATCTCTTCCGACAGGCGCTCGGCGTTGTCCTGCGCCGCAGGAAGGCCGTTCACGAGGGCAGGATCTAGCTCTGAGAGCGCCCGGCTGTACGTGAACATGCTCTTGTAGGCCGCCCGTTCGTTGAGGTGGGTCGTGAGGACCGGGATACCGGCCCCCCGCAGCTCATCCATGATCATCTTCTCGTTCCGAGTCGGAATCGCCGGCGAGGTCCGCGTGAACAGTACCCGGAACGGGATCGTGCGGCCGACGACCTGCTCCTCCTCCTGCACCAGGCTAACGGCGCGCGCTGCCTGAGCGGCGTCGACGGCGCTGGCCTGCATCGGGATTAGCACCAGATCCGAACGCATGATGGCGCGCGAGACCATGCGGCTCGCCGTGCCTTCGAGGTCGACTAGCACGAACTGGCGAGCAGCACGCTCGGCGTCGATCGCCGAGACGATGCCGCTCTCGCCGACATCGCCCAGCACCTTCATGGCGGTAGCACTGCCCCCGCGAGCCCAGGAGGCGATCGGCCGGTTGGGGTCGCAGTCGAGCATTGTGACGGTGGCGCAGTGGGCAGCCAACGTCGTGCCCAGCACCAGGGCGGTGGTCGACTTTCCAGCGCCCCCCTTGGGGTTCGCTACCGATATGACCGGCATGCTGCTGATCTCCTGTCGAAGCATAGGGTCCGCCAGGGTAGGGAGCGAACGGTTACTGAGGGGTTAATCCCCTCTCAGACCCTATGGCAAGAGAGGCGCCTCTATTCTGCGCATTCAACGCCTACGCCCGGCCAGGCGAGGATGCTCTAGGCGGTGCTATGCAATGATAGCTATCGGTAGCATCCAATCGACGTGCAGGTCTAAGCGTCTCCTGCTGAGACCGTTAAGCTACAGTCAGATTGATGAATTTCTGTCGCAGAGCCCTGTGCCGATCCGGCCTGAGCACCGCTTCTTCCACCCGATCGATTGGCCCCAGCTCTCACACGAAATCCGGTTCGTCCGCGCTGAGGGGCACTGCAAGCGATGCGGGCGCCCCCACGGCCGGGTCGTCCCGCACCTCGGCGATGGCCGGTGGTGGGACGAAGACGCCGAGCGCTGACGCTGTGACCGCGGCCGACAGTTCGCGACGCAGCCGGCGGCAGCCGACATCGTAGGCGCCATGCGCCGGACCCAGGTCTACCTCGCGACCGCGCACCGGAACCACGACACGAGCGTGAACGACGATCGCAACCTCGTGGCCTGGTGCTAGCGCTGCCGTATCCTGCACGACGCCCCCGAGCATCGCCGGAGACGGCGGGCGACCCTGATGCGGCGGCGCGCGAACGAATCTCTGTTCGCGGGCGTCTACGAGGCGTTCTAGGTCAAGCAAGGGCGTCCGGCCAATCGGGTAAGCTTGTGCCCATCACGTAACGCCGTTAGGCCTTCAATGACCTGATGGGGTGCGATCTTGGGATTTACGAACGCCGAGCGGCAGGCTCGATATCGTAAGAAGCTGAAGGCCACCGCACACGCCTCGCTAAAGGAGGCAGTGATGCGCAAACGTCAGGAAATATTAGACACTTGGCTCGGTCAGACCGCTGATCCTGAATTACGGGATTTTGCCGCTCAAGCTCCCCGAACTGGCGAGCAGTTCGAGATTTGGATTAGCCAGATAATTGTCGCTGACCTCGAACAGGAGTTTCACCGGTTCCAGACGGAAGGGAAGCGCAAAACGGCTCGTGAGCGCGCTGTTACGTAACCGCTTGACTTATGCGCTCGCTCGGGCCGACATCAGCTATTCCGGCCCAACGTCTCTACCGAGTCGCGAGCCGGCATCAGGAGAGATCACCGCCGCGAGATAGACCCTGAAACGACTACGGCCCCCTTGTCGCTAAACAGGAGGGCCGCAAAATCGCAGTGGCTTCGAGGGCCAACAGACAATCCCTCACAAACCACATGCCCCCCCGGGAGTGAAGCGGGAACGCTAATTCCTGCATCCGTAAGCCGTGCCTTGTGCCTGCCGCGGCCCGAGGGGGCTTGAGGACTATGTTCTATGAGGAGATCCGCCGATAGGCGGAGGCGGCCCCGCGCCGCGTTGCCGGCTGTCGCGTCCGCACTGTGGAAGGCCTTTGGGGAAGGGCCCGTGTCCGAGGCCGAAGCGCTATCGGGGCCGATCGAACTTCGATCGATCGCCCCTGCGCCTGCGGCGAGGCCCAGGAAGGCCGTTGGCTCGCGCCCGCGTACCAGGCCTCGGTGGAGCGCCGCCGCCGCTGGGCGGTCTTTGGGCGGCTTCCGCCGGGACTTGCGGTACGGTTCACCCTGGCGGAACAGTCGGTGCTTCCGCTCGTCGCGGCTGAGACCGTCCGGCGGAAGGATTGTCGCCTTGCCGTCGGGCACCTTGCAGCGATCACGGGCGTAGCTAAGCCGACGGTGCGCAACGCCATCCGGGAGGCGAAGAAGCTCGGGCTGGTGTCGGTCGAGGAACGGCGGGTCACAGGCTTCCGCAACGACATCAACGTGGTCCGCATCGTTTCGGTCGAGTGGACGGCCTAGCTGCGGCTGGCCCGCAGCTCTCCGTTCACGGCCACACTGAGCCTTCCTCTTCAGGGGGGAGGGTGCAAATCCGTGAAGCGCACGCCTACTCGTAGTTCTTACCTTGTAAATCCCAACCCTCGGAACCCTCGAAAGGGCTGCCGACAGACGGCGGCCGACCCAGACGAAAAAGCTCGTCCGCGTATCAGCGCTGTAGGTAGGCCCGACCGAGCCATGCGGTAGCCGCAGGCAAGCGTCCGGCATGTCGAACGCGAACACCCTGAGACGCAAATGGGCGACGACACAACGGCTCTGGTCCTGGCGCTTGCTATCAAGAACGTAGAACTGCCTACGGCATCGGCCGAAGTGCAGGAACTGCTGATCAAGACCGCAGTGGGTGCCACCGAGATGCACTTCTCGCTAAAATGTTCCTTTAAGACGACCTTTTATTTGATTAGAAATTTTCACTATTTCTTAATCCGACGCTTCTGATAATAAATCTACATACGGTGCATTTATGCAACAAACACGGAACTAGCAATGTCAAATAGACGTCGTATTCAGCGACAGCCCTGTAATTTAGAAGCTAGGATTTTTATACCTGGATCTAAAACTGTAATACCATGCACAATCACAGATATATCGACTCATGGTAGCTTCATAACCACCCCTGAGCACGAGTTAGTACCCCCAAATTTCGATCTTTCCATTGGTATGAGCATCTTGCCGCGCGCCTGCCGCATCGCCCGCCGCGAAGCTAACGGCTTTGGCGTCGAATTTCTCGAACCAGTACGTCACGAAGTTGAGGAAATTCTGATCGAGCATGTGTTCAAGGAGGAACTCATATTTGAGCTATTCAACCCTGCTCTGGATGGCGCAGAAACGATTACCGGGGTACGTCTTCGCCAAACTGTGAACGCCATTATGAACCTCATTGAGCGTCGTAATGCTATGGTCTGGCAGCACACTACTGCACACGAAACTTCGAACGGGAGTGCAAGGTTTTCCGCTCCCCCAATGCCAATGCGATACAGCCATAAACCACTCAAGGAACTTCTAAGGTCGGCTTAGTATGAGTACATTTGATATGAATACATACAGGTAGTAAACAGAGCGTGTCTGCTTAAACGCAGCTAGAGCCTGTCGTCGTCTGAACGGATTGGCTTGGCTAGCGTTTTCGTTTCTCTGATGCAGGAGGGACGATGCTGAGCGACGCCCAGCGGTCTGAACTGGAGCCCTTGGTCGAGGCCTGCCGGCCCAAGGCCAAGACGCCC
>NZ_JAKSYQ010000249.1:0-7955 GCF_022829665.1 Methylobacterium sp. E-041
GGCGTCTTGGCCTTGGGCCGGCAGGCCTCGACCAAGGGCTCCAGTTCAGACCGCTGGGCGTCGCTCAGCATCGTCCCTCCTGCATCAGAGAAACGAAAACGCTAGCCAAGCCAATCCGTTCAGACGACGACAGGCTCTAGAGGTTGCTCAAGTCTCAGAACCTGATCACCAGCCCGGCCTATATCGTCATCAAGGCTGCCGACGAGTTCCGCGATAAGACCACCGCGCCCAACCAGCTTTGGCAGACGAACTTCATCTACCGAAAGTCATTGGCTGGGGCTGGTACTACCTGTCGACGGTGCTGAACGAATTCTTACGCTACATCGTCGCCTGGAAGCTGTGCACGACGATGCAGGCCAGCGACGTCACCGCCACGCTCGACTTGGCGCTGGGTGCGGCTGAGCTCGATCAGGCGCGGGTGATGCCGTGGCAACGCCTGCTCTCCGACAACGGGCCGAGCTACGTCGCCAGCGACCTGGCTGACTGGCTCGGCAGCCGGGGCATGACCCACATCCGCAGTGCGCCATGTCATTCTCAAACGCAGGGCAAGATCGAGCGTTGGCATCAGACGCTCAAGAACCGCATCCTGCTCGAACACGCCTACTTGCCCTGCGAACTGGAGACGCAGGCTGCTAACTTCATCGAACACTACAACCATTCGCTAGCCCATGAGAGCCTAAGCAACCTCTCGCCCTCCGACGTCTACTTCGGACGCGGCGAAGGAATCCTGGCCGAGCGGAAACGCATCAAGCGCCAGACCATGATGGATTGCCGCTTGCGCCACCACGCGCAGGCCGCCCAACCTCTCACCCCAGATGGACCAGAGCCTCCGCTCCTGAACACCGCTGAATGTTCCAAATCATCTGACGACGGAGAGATAGCTTACCTTGCACGTCCAAGCTACCCACAATGCTACTAACATCGCAAGCCTGAATTTGCGCAAACGCCAGCGACCCGCTGCGAACAGCAGATTGAAGATTTACCTGATTTTTCTGCGACTTAGCGGCCAGTAGCGAACGGTGAGGAACAGCCTTCTGGCGGAAGGGGTGGGATTCGAACCCACGGTGGAGTTGCCCCCACGGCGGTTTTCAAGACCGCTGCCTTAAACCACTCGGCCACCCTTCCAAGCCTCTGTGGCGATTTGGTTTTCCGTCGGTAGGGCAGGGGGCCGAAACCCACCTCTGCTACCGCTTTGCTACCATTTCACCCGGCGGTATTACCTATGGCCGCGCGCAGTGCCGCGTCAACCTTCGCTGCCGCGTCCTCTTGCACCCCCGGCAGGACGTGGGAGTACAGATCCAGCGTGATCGCGATGCTGGAGTGCCCCAGGCGCTCCTGCGCGATCTTCGGATGGACCCCGCTCGCCAGCATCTGCGTCGCGTGGCTGTGCCACAGATCGTGGAAGCGCACCCTCAGCAGGTGGGTCGCCTGAGCCAGGATCCGCGTGAATTCGTGCGTGAGGCTGTTCGGCTGCACCGGACAGCCGTTTGCCTGCGTGTAGACGTAGCCGTCGCTGGCCGCTCGCACCCCGAGCTTCAGCAGCTCCTCGGCCTGCCTGATGTGGTGAGCTCGCAATTCCTCAAGCGCGAAGGAGGGGAGGGCGACGCGCCTGCCACGGCCGCTCTTCGTCTCCTTCGATCGCGTACCCTTCCGGGTCTGCTCGGTGCTCTCGACGATCTCGATGTGGCCACTGTTCCAATCGACCGAGCGCCACCGAAGCGCGGTGACCTTACCGCGGCGCAGCTCGCACATTGTCCCCAGCACCACAGGGATAAAGGCGCGGGTCGGCCGGAAGTGCGCGAACAGTGCCGCCGACTCGCTGGCGTCGAGTGCGCATCTTCATACGCTCGACCTTCGGCGGGTCGACGGCATCAGCCGGGTTTCGAACGAGGATGCGCCACTTCACGGCCTGGCCCAGCGCCTGCCGCAGGATGCGGTGCATGTGGGACGGTTCGAGGCGCAAGCCCGCCCTTGCCATCCCTGCGCCCGCTGAGGAGCGCCTTGCCATAAGCTGCGGAGATTTGCTCCGGTCGGAGCTTCGTGAGCACGGCCCCACCGAGCAGCGGAGCAAGGTTCTTCCTAGCTATCTCGGTGTAACACTCGTGGCTGCGAGGCGAGACCTGCGAGCGGATGTGATCCAGCCAGCGCTCGAAGAACTGCGCCAAAGTCTCCTTCGCCGGCTCAACATAGTCACCACCCTGAAGGGTCGTGATGAGCCGGGCGCACTCTTTTTGCGCTTCGCGCTTAAAGCCGACGAAGGTGTGCCACTTCCTCCGACGCTTCCCAGTTTCGGGATCGCGGAGTTCCAAGACAACCGCCCATTTGCCGGGCGAGCGCTCGCGGATGTGCCCCTTCATTTCTGATTATTCCTATTCTTTGGGCTCGACTTACCTCCTTCCGCCCCGCTTCGGCTCCGATGATAGATGTCCAACACGGAAACATTCTCAACCATAGCCTGCTCAACGTAAGGGAGCAATTCTTCGGATATGCTATTGATAGACTTCGTTGGAAGTCGCGCATCCTGAGCCAGTTTCCCGAGATCATTTGCTAGGATTGAAGTGCGCAATCTGTGACCGCTTTCTCCAAAAGAAATATTCGGATCCGCTTGCATAATTTCTTGTAGAGCCATGTAAGCTGCGCCAACCCCACGGTGCTGCCCCCCATAATCGAGCGCTTCCTCTGGATCGTTTGGCAATTTTCCTTTTGGTCTAATAGCTTCAAATATTGCAACTACTGCTTTGAAAATCTGGTCAAATCTATACGGATCCTCACGCCAATCAGCATCAGGCTTCTTTAGATTAACAATATTTTCGATCGTGGCATAGACAAACTTCATAAACGCGAAGTCACGCCGATTTCCAAATAGGTCAGATATCGAACGTTCTTCATCAAATGATCTACGAAGACGGTCGACAATTTCGGTATTAAGTGAAACCCCTCGTTCCTGCGCCGATTTTTCGAGTGCAGACCTATCAGGCTCTTTAAGGCGCAACTTTAGCTGAACCGTATCTGATTTTACTCGGTCACTCATGGCGCTGCCTCGTCCCCTCCGATCCGTGACCGTACCAAAAACATATGGAACCGCAAGTGGTGCCTTGACACCAGATCCGGTTCCATCGATATGGAACCGGATCTGGTTCCATGGAGGAACACGTAATGGTAGATGTGCAGCTAAGCGGGACTGCTCGTAAGACAATCAGTGTCGAGGAAGCCGGCAGGCAATTGGGCATCAGCCGGAACACTGCTTACGAGGCCGCTGGCCGAGGCGAGATCCCCACCATCAGGATCGGCCGGCGCATGCTCGTGCCGGTCATTGCTTTTGAGCGTCTACTCGAAGTGCCGCGGACTCCGCAGCCAGGAGGCGCCTAAGCCATGAAGCAAGAAACCCGCGCATCGCGCGGGGCGATGGCGGGTCTCGAATTGTCTGCTGTGGCGGCTGACAATTTTGTAGATACCGCGAAGCCCCTCGCTCTTCAAGCATCGACCTTTGCCAAGCGCTACGGCCTGCCGCCTGCCGTGGCCAGTCTTGTTGCAGAGTTGGCGCTCACAACGCCCGAGACTTGGAGGCGCGCATGAGCGCGTCCCCTCTCAATCCCGACGACTTCGCCTTATGGCGATCCGGACCGGCTTAGGGCCGAGATTGCTGCGCTGATGGCAGCTGTCGGCATGCGCTCGAACATCGTGGCGGATTACGCCGCACTGCGCGACGATGCCGGCCTTCGCTACACGCTCCGTTGCGCGGCTGCCGAGTTCCGTACTGCCCTCAACCTGCTCGGTGATCTGACCGAGCAGATGGAGCGCGATCGGAAACGACGCCAGCCC
The DNA here is from genome assembly GCF_022829665.1 of Methylobacterium sp. E-041. Lineage (NCBI taxonomy): Bacteria > Pseudomonadati > Pseudomonadota > Alphaproteobacteria > Hyphomicrobiales > Methylobacteriaceae > Methylobacterium > Methylobacterium sp. E-041. Next base: position 3,823 of record NZ_JAKSYQ010000249.1, read on the forward strand.
CAACCTGTCGCTCAGCCTCACCCTGAAATGGAGGTGCGGCCATGAGGTCGAACCACTTCGCCGACGAGATAGACCGTCTCGGGCCGCCGGCTGCCGACGATCAGCATCATCGACGTCACAAACCTATTGGCGCCAACGGCACTACCGGCACAGGGGGGCATGGTTCGTGGGGCGAGCCGGATCTCAGCCTACTTGGGACCGGACGTCGCCCCGCTCCGGCCTTCCCGCTACATCTCCTGGGTCCGTGGGCTGAGTGGTGCGAGCGCAAGGCTCGGAGCGCTTCGGCACCGCCGGACTACGTTGCGGTGGCGCTGCTCGCGAGCGTTGGCGCGACGATCGCCAACGTGCGTTGGCCTCAGGCTGGCGCCGCGTGGGCCGAGCCGCCTGTGCTGTGGTGCGCTGAGGTTGGGCCGCCATCGTCCTCGAAGTCCCCGTCCATGGACGCGGCCTTCACGCTGGTGCGCTTCGCCGAGGACCGCATGGCCTACGGCTTCGAAGAGGTGCAGCAGGAATATGCGACCCTGAAGCAGGCCTGCGACGCCCGGGTCGAGGCCTGGAAGATCGAGGTCAAGGCCGCCGTGAAGAACGGCGACGCAGACGTGCCGCCGATGCCGGACAATGCCCGCGAACCGCTGGCTCCGGTTCGACCTCGCATTCGCGTTGCCGACGCCACCGTCGAGGCGTTGGGCGCATTGGCAGCGGGCCTGCCGCGCGGCCTGCTGCTCGTGCGCGACGAGTTAGCCGGCTGGCTCGGTGCTTTCGATAAGTACGGTGGCGGCGGGTCTGATCGGGCCTTCGCGATCGAGATGTACGGCGGCCGTTCCTACGTCGTCGATCGGATGAAGAACCCGCAGCCGCTTCATATCCGGCACCTCAGCATCGGCGCGCTCGGCGGCGTCCAGCCCGACAAGTTGGAGATGGTCCTCAACGGCCCCGACGACGGTTTGGCCTCGCGTCGGCTCTGGGCCTGGCCGGACACCAAGCCCGAGTTCACGCTCGCGCTCGGCGTTCAGGACGACGGACCGATGCAGTCAGCCTTCGCGCGGCTCACAGATCTCGCCCAAGGTATCGACGAGTTCGGTCAGCCTGAACCGGTCAGGCCGCGCCTGACATCGGAGGCGGAGGATCGCCTGGAGGCGTTCGCCCGCGACATGGTCGAACGCTGCCATGAGGCCAGCGGGCTGCTCGCGGGCACGCTCGGCAAGGCGCGTGGACACGCGCTCCGGCTCTCGGCTGTCCTGGAGCACTTATGGTGGTGCGGCGGGGCGCCGAGCGTGACGGAGCCGAGGGAGATCTCCCCGGATGCCGTCACCGCCGCTGCGGATCTCCTGAACGCCTACTTCCTGCCGATGGCCGAGCGCGTGTTCGGCGACGCATCGATCCCGGTCGTCGAGCGGCGCGGCATGCTGCTCGCCCGGCACCTGCGACAGAACCGGATCAGCGAGTTCAACGCCCGGGATGTCCGGCGCCAAGTCGGCGGCATGTTGCGGGACGCCACCGACATGGAGGCCGCCTGTATGCAGCTTCTGAAGGCCAACCTCATCCGGCAGCGCTTCGCCCGTGCTGGCGAGCGCAAGGGGCGCAAAGCGCAGAACTACGAGGTCCACCCGGAGGCAATCGCCGACCGCCCTTTTGCCGAAACCCCCATCCGTAGAAAAATGGGGACCCCTGTGCCGGTAGCGTCATTGGCGCCAATAGCGCCAAAAACAGAGCTATTGGCGCCAAAGGCACAAACGGCACAGGGGGTAAGATATTTTCGGACGAGGGGTTTGGAACTCGGAACAGAGTGGGAGGCGGGGCATGAGCGGTCAGAATGAGTCTTCCGAGTTACCGGAGAAACTCAGGTGTTAAGCGGCTCTATCCCGTCGGCTGGAAGTCCTCAAATCTGAAGGCGGGGCTTCTACAGGCTGAGCTACGCTGCGCAGCGCCGTCACCATTGCGTCAGTTTGAGCATCGAGGTCGAGAAAGGCAGTCTTGCTGGCTTCGCGCCAAGCTAAGAGGAAGCCCGCCAGCACGGCCATTGTACTCGCAACAATCGGTGCAGTAATCAGCGCCGCCAGAAGGCTGAAAGGACTGAGAGCAGTGAACGTCACGAGCCCACTGCTAATGGCTACAGCTACTATGAGGAGCATCGGAGCCTCGCCCGTTCGGCGAGACGGAGTTTATTAGCCGACCGCCCGACGGGGTAGTGGAGATTTGTTGAAGGGCGGTTAATGCCAAGGTCTACTAGCAGCATTCGCCTTCGCATTTCTGCCGCACCCAATCTCGCAGGTGCAGCAACGATTTTCGTTGCCAACTCCGGAGACGCCGTGAAACATCCGTTAAAAATACGTAGGAGGAAACACGGAATGGAATTTACGACCGACGTCGCAATCCTGATAGGCGCACTCTACCTCGTGGGTATGGTCGAGTTCGCGATCACCTGCCACAAGGCTCCGGTTGCTGCCGAGGACTAGCGTCAGAAGACCAGCTGAATAAGCTTCACCACGCCCCACCACGCTGCGTATCCCCAGAGCGCAATGGTGAAGATGAAGAATATCAAGAGCAGCGCGAACGTTCCCCACCGCGTCAAGCGTTCGCGCAGATCCGCGCCCTCGACGGATTGGCTAGCTTCGGCGTTCTGATCACGTCCTGATCGCATTAGCTCTCACACGGGTATGCGACCAGCCGCTGAAGAGCCGGGTCGCTAGGGCCACTAAACGCAGAAGAGGCCCAAACGGTTTGCGAATTTATTGCTCTAACGTGAGTTAAGGGCCTCCTCAGAAGGCAAGTCCAAGCCTGACGGCTTTGCTGGCTTTCACGCCCCCAGTTGCCGCGGCTCCAGCTCATCGACAGCCCAAGCCGGAGGCGAGGTAGTCGAATGCTGCAAAGTCAGATCCTGTAGCGACGGCCGTGCCGAGCAGCAAAGAGGTACAGGAGAAGAACCAGAAGACCGATGAGGACCGCAGTAACGAGTGGGGCAAGAAAGTGGAGATCACGATTAGCACCATCTGCCGAGGCTGTTGAATAACGCAGTCGATAATCGAAGATATTTCGAGTGCCGTGACGACCGCCTCCAGCATTCGCTTGGGTGTGACAAGCTGACGCACAAGTGGATAATCACCTATAACAAAGTACAACAGTGAATAACAGCGAACGACGGCCGGGGATTTGTGTCAGGCTCGGACGATAGGCCGGTACTTGCACTTATAAATGTAGATTATCATTATCGTAGCCACGCAATCGCAATGCCGTGGTGCTCCGATGCCTACCGCAAATCCCCGACCCAGCACGCTCCGTCTCAAGGTCGAGACCGAACTCGCCGATGCCGTCGATACCGCTGCGCGCCAGCGCGGTCAGACCATGTCGGAGTTCGTCCGTCAGTCCGTCCGGGCGCAGCTCACCGCGCACGGTGTCCGCCTCAGCCCGAACAGTACCGACGACGGCCCCGGGCCCGCTCCGTCTGCCCCTGCGATGCGGCAGGCCGCCTGATGAGCACCGGCATGTCCCTTCCCCGGGTGAACGTGCGCGAGACGCGGACCATTCACCCTGTCGTCACCATCAGATCGCAGCCCCGCGATCCGGTCGTTCGGGACGCCGCTCAGCTTGCGCCGCGTACGTTAGGTCGTGAACTCATAACGTCTGGCACGGTTTGGCCGTGGCATCGTTGGTTCTCCGAATGGAGGACCGAGGATGGCGCGGTTTGACCTGACGGATGAAGAGTGGGCGGTGATCGAGCCGGTTCTGCCGACGGACGTGCGCGGCAAGGATCGGGTGGACGACCGACGGGTGCTGAACGGGATCTTCTGGCGGCTGCGCACGGGCGCACCGTGGGCCGACATCCCGGCGCGTTACGGGCCCTACACGACCTGCGGCAACCGCTTCCGGCGCTGGCGCAAGCGCGGCATTTGGGATCGGCTTCTGGCTGCCGTGTCGAAGGCTTACGAGGCGATCTGCAGATGATCGACGCCACCAGCGTGCGGGTTCACCAGCACGCAGCCTGCGCTAAAAAAAAGAGGGCGGATCCGGTGGCATAGGTCGCTCACGGGGCGGCCTGACCAGTAAGATCCACGCGCTGGTGGATGCCGAGGGCCGTCCCCTCGCGCTGAAGATCACGCCCGGTCAGGCGCATGACGGGCGCTCGGCGACCGACA
>NZ_JAKSYQ010000257.1:0-856 GCF_022829665.1 Methylobacterium sp. E-041
GACATCGTGAGCGCCTGAGCCGAAGTTGCCCGTCAGGGTGATGTCCTGGGTCTGACCAGCAGCATGCGAAGCAGAGGTGGTCAGCGTGCCGCCGACCTGCTTGCCGTCGACCGTCACGATGAAGTGCGGGTCACCCTGCCAGTCGTCGCTTGAGATACCCTCAGTCCCTGTTACAGCTCCTGCTTCAAACCCGGCTTCTCCTGTGAGCACAGGAGTGGACACTTTGGTTTTCAAGGTCTCTGGCGACAACTGGCAGGGTGACCAGCACCTCATCGTGACGGTCGACGGCAAGCAGGTCGGCGGCACGCTTACCACCTCTGCTTCGCATGCTGCTGGTCAGACCCAGGACATCACCCTGCCAGTTGTCGCCAGAGACCTTGAACACCAAAGTGTCATTTTGGCCGGTATGGAAGGTAGCGCTACCGTTGCTGTAGAGATTGGCAACACCGAGGCTGTTGGATCCGCCCGTGTTGGCAGCCGTATCACCCGCATAGGTTTGCCCGTCGAGCGTGACCTGATGGACGTCGAGGTTGCGATCGTTGCCCCAGCCGTTGTCGGCGTTGTCGATGAACTTCACCGCGACATCGTGAGCGCCTGAGCCGAAGTTGCCCGTCAGGGTGATGTCCTAGATCTGAGCGTAAGGATGGGGAGCAGAGATGGTCAGCGTGCCGCCGAGCTGCTTGCCGTCGACAGTCACGATGAAGTGCGGATCACCCTGCCAGTTGTCGCCAGAGACCTTGAACACCAAAGTGTCACTCTGCACCGTCGCTGGTAGCGTCTTCGTCTAAGCGGGCGGCGTCGTCGTTGAAGGCGGCTGCGTGGTCGTCGACGCTGGTGTCGGAGCTGAGCTGGCGTT
>NZ_JAKSYQ010000261.1:0-413 GCF_022829665.1 Methylobacterium sp. E-041
GTCGGCGGCAAGGAGACCCCGCTGCTGACCCACTTCGACCGCAACGGCTTCGGCTACACCCTCAACCGCGCCACCGGCGAGCTCCTCGTCGCCGAGAAGTTCGACCCGGTCGTCAACTGGGCCTCCAAGGTCGACATGGACAAGGGCTCCAAGACCTACGGTCGCCCCCTCGTCCAGGCCAAGTACTCCACCGAGCAGAACGGCGAGGATACCAACTCCAAGGGTATCTGCCCGGCGGCCCTCGGCACCAAGGACCAGCAGCCTGCTGCGTTCTCGCCGAAGACCAACCTGTTCTACGTGCCCACCAACCACGTCTGCATGGACTACGAGCCGTTCCGGGTGACCTACACCCCGGGCCAGCCCTACGTCGGTGCGACCCTGTCGATGTACCCCGCGCCGAACAGCCATGGCGG
>NZ_JAKSYQ010000284.1:0-140952 GCF_022829665.1 Methylobacterium sp. E-041
CGGGTGCATGGCGTCGGGCTGGCCCAGACCCTCGATGGTCGTGATCTCGGCGCCCGTGTGCAGCAAGGCGAGCGTCAGGCAGGCGTTGATGCGCCGCCCGTCGACGATCATCGTGCAGGTGCCGCACTGGCCGTGGTCGCGGCCCTTCTTCGAGCCGGTAAGGTGCAGATGAGCGCGCGCCGCATCGAGCAGGGTGGTTCGGGTGTCGAGATCGAGCTCGCGCCGCTGGCCGTTGATCGTGAACCACACCCGCGCCAGGATAGGGCGGTCGCCGGGCCCGGGATCGGCTCTCGCGGCCGGCGGCATCGACGCCATGGCCGCGCAGGCGGTGGTTCCTGCCATCAGGTCTCTCCGGTTCAATCCAGGCTCGCGCATGGGCTGCATGATGTCTCCGCACCGTCGGTGGGGGTCGCCCGACTGTGACGGCGACGGCTCGGTCGGGCCGCCGTCCCGGGCCATGCAGGAGATCTAGGGGCTGCCGAGCGCCGCGATTAGGCACTAGGTTCCACTTGAGGCCATGCCCTGGGGTTATGAATGCTGCGGGAGAACCTGAACGACCTCGTCGCCTTCGCGGCGGTGGCGCGGGAGGGCAGCTTCACCCGGGCCGCCGCCCGGTCCGGCGTGACGCAGCCGGTGCTGAGCCGCGCCGTCCGGGCGCTGGAGGAGCGCCTCGGCGTCCGCCTCCTGGCGCGAACCACCCGCGCCGTCGTGCCGACCGAGGCCGGCGAACGCCTGCTGCGGATCGTGGGGCCGCAACTGGACGGCATCGCGGCCGACCTGTCCGCACTCACCGCGCTGCGCGACAAGCCGGCCGGGACCATCCGGATCACGTCCGGCGAGCACGCGGCCGCCTCCATCCTGTGGCCGGCTCTGGAACGGCTCCTGCCGGCCTACCCGGATATCACCGTCGACGTGATCACCGAGAACGCCCTGACCGACATCGTCTCCGAGCGCTTCGACGCGGGAATCCGCATGGGGGATCAGGTCGAGAAGGACATGGTCGCGGTCCGGATCGGGCCCGCCCTGCGCATGGCCGTGGTCGCGACGCCCGCCTATTTCGCGGCGCGCCCTCGACCGCGTACCCCCCAGGACCTGACCGCCCACGCCTGCATCAACCTGCATCTTGCCAGCTACGGCGGCCGCTACGCCTGGGAGTTCGAGAAGGGCGGGCGCGAGCTGAGGGTCCGGGTGGACGGCCCCCTCGCGTTCAGCAGCGTGTTCCTGGCCAGGACGGCGGCCCTGGCCGGGCTCGGCGTCGCCTGCATGCCCGACGACCTCGTCCGGGCGGACATCGCCGCGGGCCGGCTCGTGCGGGTGCTCGCCGACTGGTGCGCGCCCTTCGCCGGCTACCACCTGTACTATCCGAGCCGCCGCCAGGCCTCGCCGGCCTTCGCCGTGCTGGTGGACGCCCTGCGATATCCCGGCGTCGGAAAGCCGGCGCCGTCCGCGTGAGCCGGCCGGCAGCCTGCGCGCGGTTCGCGCGGCGGCGGCGTTCGGCCGGGTCGACGTCCTGGGGTCGAACGCGGGCATCCGGAAGGATGCGGCGGTCGCGGACCTGTCGCCGGATGACTAAAACGCGGTGATCGACGTGAATCTCATCGGGCAAGTCCCCTGCAGGCGCGGGGCCTTGCGCCGTTTCCGTGCGCAGCCGCGCGGCGGACGGCCGGCCCGAAGCGGGGCGCCATCGTCGCGATCCGGATTGTGTGACGGGGACGACGCTGTTCGTCGGCGGCGGCCTGTCGCTCGACCCCGGGTTCCGCGTCGACGGCCGAGCCGCCGCACGTCGCTTCCGGCGGCGCGATGCCGCCCCTGGCCTTCGGGGGCCCCCGGGATCCGAGACGCCGTCGCAAAGGATCACGCCCGGCACCGAAGCGTCTCGCGTCGCCCGGGTTCGGCGCGCACCGAGATCCCGGCGTCGGCCCGATCACGGCCGGTGCCCGGCCGCCTCCGAGGCCGCGTAGCGGGTCCGGGCCGCGGCGACGGCCGCGTGGTTGCGTTCCGCCCAGGCGACGAGCGCCGCCAGCGGCTCCAGCATCGAATGCCCGAGCGCGTCGAGGCGATACTCCACGCTGGGCGGCTTGGTCGGGAAGACGTGCCGGGTGACGAAGCCGTCGCGTTCCAGCTCGCGCAGCGTCTGGGTCAGCATGCGCTTCGAGATGTCGGGCACGGCCCGGCCGAGGGCGCTGAACCGCCGCGGGCCGCCGGCCAGCACGAGCAGCACCAGCGTCGTCCACTTGTCGCCGAGGCGATCCAGCACGTCGCGCACCGGGCAGAGCGAAGGATCGACGGCCGTGGCCTGCCACTCCGCGAACCGCCGCACCAGTTCCGCCTGCTGGCTCATCGCCCGGTTCCCGCGAGGTTACCCTGTCCCAAAATACTGCCTCCTTATGCGCCGTTGTGGTCTCGAATAGGAAGCATGTATCGCAACCGAACCTTCGTGGACTGCGCCCATGACCTCCGCACATCCCCGCATCGGCATCACCGGCGCATCCGGGCGCCTCGGGCGCCTCGTCGTCGAGGCCCTGCTGCGCAGCGTGCCGGCCTCCCGGATCGTGGCCGGCCTGCGCAACCCCGACGACGACGGCGCCAAGGCGCTCCGGGCCCTCGACGTCGAGGTGCGGCAGGTCGACTACGAGAGGACCGACACCCTGGACCGAGCCTTCGCGGGCATCGAGCGCCTGCTGCTCATCTCCTCCAACGAGTTCGGCAAGCGCGTGGACCAGCATCGGAACGTCATCGAGGCGGCCAAGCGGGCGGGCGTCCGCCGCATCGCCTACACCAGCGTCCTGCACGCCGACACGTCCCCGCCCAAGCTCACCGACGAGCATCGGCGGACGGAGCTCGTCCTCGCGGCATCCGGCGTGCCCTTCGTCATCTTGCGCAACGGCTGGTACACGGAGAACTACGCCGCCTCGATCCCGATGGCGCTCGAGCACGGCACCCTCTTCGGCAGCGCGGGCCAGGGGCGGATCTCGTCCGCGGCGCGGGCCGACTACGCCGACGCGGCCGCGGCCGTGCTGACGGCCGCCGAGGTGGAGAACGGCCGCATCTACGAACTGGCGGGCGACGACGCCTACACGCTGGAGCAGTTCGCAGCCGAGGTCGCGAAGGTGTCGGGCCGGCCGGTGGTCTACAGGAACCTGCCCGAGGCCGAGTACGAGGGCGTCCTGCTGAAGGCCGGCCTGCCGAAGGACCTGGCGGCCTTCGTCGCCGCCTCCGACTCCGTCGTGGCGGAGGGTGCGCTGTTCGAGGACGGCCGCGACTTGAGCAGGCTGATCGGCCGACCCACGAAACCGATGCGCGAGACCGTGGCCGCCGGCGAGCACTGAGCCCCGAGCGCGAGCCCGGCCCGCGCACGTCGCAGGGTTCGGCATCCGCCGCGCCTCGCGCTTGCCCCGACGCCGGGCCACGAACAGGAACCCTCCGGCATGCCGACCTTCGTCGAGATGGGTCGGTCGGTGACCGTGGCCGAGCAGCTCGCAGAGGAGAGCAGCGCGACGATCGGGGCCGAGCCGGGCGGCGTCGCGCCGGCACGCTGGATCGCCACCGTTGGGCTCGTCGGCGGGACCTGCGCCCCACGCTGGCCGCGCGCCGGCCCGGCGTTAGATGCCGGAATGCGCACGCGGCGATGCGCCGGACTTCATGAATGGCGCGGGAGAACCTGAACGACCTGCTCGCCTTCGTCGCGGTCGCGCGCGCGCGGAGCTTCACCCGGGCGGCGGCGCAGCTCGGCCTGTCGCAGCCCGCGCTCAGCCAGACCATCCGCGGGCTCGAGGCGCGTTTGGGCCTGAGGCTGCTGACGCGCACCACGCGCAGCGTCGCGCCGACCGAGGCGGGCGAGCGGCTGATCCGGTCCGTCGGGCCCCGGCTCGCGGAGATCGAGGCCGGCTTGGTCGCGGTGACGGACCTGCGCGAGACGCCGGCCGGCACCGTGCTGATCAACGCCGACGAGCACGCGGTCGCGGCGGTGCTGTGGCCGGCGCTGCGGAGGGTGCTGCCCGGGTACCCGGACATCCAGGTGGAGCTGGTCACCGACTTCGCCCTGACCGACATCGTCGCCGGGCGCTTCGACGCCGGGGTGCGGCTCGGCGAGGTGGTGGCCAAGGACATGGTCTCCGTCCCGATCGGGCCGGACATGCGCATGGCGGCGGTCGCCGCGCCGGCCTACCTCGCGCGCCGGCCTGCGCCGCGGACGCCGCAGGACCTGACCGGCCACGCCTGCATCAACCTGCGCCTGCCGACCCATGGCGGCCTGTACGCCTGGGAGTTCGCGGCCAACGGGCGCGAGGTCCGGGTTCGCGTGGACGGGCAGGTCGTGTTCAACACGGTGAGCATGATCCTGCGCGCCGCCCTGGACGGGTTCGGCATCGCCTACCTGCCGCAGGACCAGGTGCAGCCCCATCTCGACAGCGCGGCGCTGACCTGGGTGCTGAAGGATTGGAGCCCGCCCTTCCCGGGCTACCACCTGTACTATCCGAGCCGCCGGCAGCCCGCGGCGGCGCTCGCGGTGCTGATCGAGGCCCTGCGCTACCGAGGCTGACCGATGCGGGATCCGCGCCGGGGGGGCGCGCACGCCGTGACCACGCGTGGGTGAGCGCCCGATCCGCCCCGCCGGCTCGCGTCAGGCGCCGGCGGGATCGGGATAGCCGGTCAGGTCCGGCTCCTTGGCGCGGCCGGTGGACAGCTTCGAGGCCAGGCGGCGGAGGCCCGGCCGGCTGGCGATGCGCAGCACGCGGTGGAGCAGGCTGATGCCGAGCCGGCTGTTCGGGTTCATCAGCTTCGGCGCGATCTTGGGCACGCCCTGCCCGTCCTCGACCATCGGGCGCATGGCGCGCTCGTAGGCGGCGAAGGCCGCGGCGACGTCGTCGCCGCGGGCGAGCTCGGCGGCGAGGACGTAGGCGCCGGTGACGGCCAGCGTCGTGCCGATGCCGGCGAGCGGCGTGGCGCACCAGGCCGCGTCGCCGGTCACCGCCACGCGGCCGCTGGACCAGCGCCGCATCCGCACCTGGCGCAGGACGTCGAAGTAGAAGTCCGCGGTGGCCTCCATCCCGGAAAGGACGCGCGCCGCCTGCCAGCCCGCATCGGAGAAGCGCTGCCGCAGGTAGGCCTTCTGCCGGTCCGCGCCCCAATCCTGCTCGCCGCCCGGCGGCTGCCGCAGCGTGAGCATCGCGCGGGTGGTGCCGTGCTGGTCGGGGCGCAGGGAGATGCCGCGGCCGCCGGGCGCGTTGAACCACCGCCACATCCGGTCGTCGTCCGCGGTCCGCGGGATGGTGAAGTAGGCGATGGCGAGATCCATCCAGCGCGGGTCGGCCTCGCCGGGGAACACGAGCTCGCGCGTCGTCGAGCCGACGCCCTCGGCGACGAGGACGGCGTCGTAGCGCTCGCTCGCCCCGGAGGCGAAGGTCACCGTCGCGGCCTCCGCTCCGTCGTCGATCCGGGTCACGCGATCCCCGAAGCGGTAGGTCGCGCGCTCCCGGGCCGGCTCGTAGAGGAGCCGCGCGAGGTCGCCGCGCAGGATCTCCATCTCGGCGGTGGGGCCGTCGCCGAGGCTGGCATCCATCGTGAAGGCCGCGACCGCCCGGCCCCGCCCGTCGACCCAGGCGGTGCCCTGCTCGCCGGTGCCCCGGTCGAGCGCCGCCTGCTCCAGGCCCATGCGGCGCAGGACCTCGCGCCCGACCCCGCGGACGTCGACGTTCTGGCCGCCGTCGCGGAAGCCCGGCGCCCGCTCGACGACGGTGACGTCGAAGCCGTGGCGGCCGAGCCACCAGGCCGCGGTGTTCCCGGCGACGCTCGCGCCGGTGATGAGGATGCGACGGGGCATGCGGGACGGGTCTCCGGGTGATCCGGCCCGCGTGGAGCCGGTCGCGGCCACGCCGCGCGGCAGGATCTGCGCGAGCGCCGTGATCGAGGGGGGCCCCGCGCGTCAGGCCCCCGGCGAGGCCGCCCGGGTGACCGCCCGGCGCAGGGTGCGGGACAGGTCCTCGACCGAGTACGGCTTCTTCAGGAGCGGGAAGCCGTGGGTGCCCTGCTCGGCGAGCACGTGGCTGTAGCCGGAGGCGAGGACGACCGGCAGGCCGGTGTGGCGGTGGCGGATCTCCCGCGCCATGTCGATGCCGTTCATCCCGGGCATCACCACGTCGGAGAACACCACGTCGAAGCGCGGCGACGCGGACAGGACGGCGAGGGCCTCCTCGGCGCTCATCGCCCACACGGTCTCGTAGCCGAGCTCGCGCAGGGCCTGGGTGGCGAAGGAGCCGACCTCCTGGTTGTCCTCGACCACGAGGACGCGGGTGCCGTGCCCGTCGGCGAGGGGCTCGGGCTCGCCGTCCTCCTCGATCGCCACGGACCGCCCGACCTCGCGGGGCAGGTAAAGCGTGAAGGTGGTGCCCCGGCCGAGCGTGCTCTCGACCAGCACCTCGCCGCCCGACTGCTTGGCGAAGCCGAACACCTGCGACAGGCCGAGCCCGGTGCCCTGGCCGACGCCCTTGGTGGTGTAGAACGGCTCGAAGATCCGATCGAGATCGGCCGCCGCGATGCCGGTCCCGGTGTCGCGGACCGAGACGGCGACGAAGTCGCCGGGGATGCGGGGATGGGCCCGCACCGCCGGGATCGCCGAGGCGCGGCGCACGCCGATGTCGAGGCGGCCCTCGCCGTCCATGGCGTCGCGCGCGTTGATGGCCATGTTCACCAGGGCCGTGTCGAACTGGCTCGGGTCGGCGTCGATCAGGTAGGGCACCTCGTTCCCGCGACCGTCCCGGTTCGCGGCCACGTCTGTGACGACCCGGATGCGGGCGCCGGTGAGCGTGCCGACCATGTCGGCGACCGAGGCGACGCTGCGGCCGACGTCGAACACCTCCGGGGTCAGGGATTGGCGCCGGGCGAAGGCGAGGAGCTGGCCGGTGAGCTTGGCGGCGCGGGTGACGGTGTCGGAGATCGCGCCGATGTAGCGCTGCCGGCGCTCCTCCGGCAGGTCGGGGCGCTTGAGCAGGTCGGTCGAGGACCGGATCACCGTCAGCAGATTGTTGAAGTCGTGCGCGACGCCGCCGGTGAGCTGGCCGACCGCTTCCAGCTTCTGCGACTGCCGGAGCTGCTCCTCCAGGGCGCGGCGCTCGGTGACGTCGCGGCCGGCGGCGTAGAAGTGGTCCTCCTGCGGGATGGCGTTCCACGACACCCAGCGGAAGTCGCCGTCCGCCGTGAGCATGCGCACGTCGAGGCTGTCGAGAACTTCGCCTTCCCGCAGCAGCTCGAACGCCGCGGTCGCGGCCGCCCTGTCCTCGGGGTGGACGTAGTCGCTGAAGGACGTGCGCACGAGATCGAAGGCCGACCAGCCCAGCATCTCGTGCCAGGCCGGGTTGACCGAGCGGTAGAGGCCGTCGAAGCCGCAGACAACGAGGAGGTCGCGGCTCGCCCGCCACACCAGGTCGCGCTCCGTGGTCCGGTCGCGGGCGGTGTCGCGCAGCACGCTCTCGGCCTTCTGCCGGTCGGTGACGTCGTTGAACAGCAGGGCGACCCGGTGCTGCACCGGATCGCCGATGCGCAGGGCCTGGACCTCGAACCAGCGCCCGAGCGCGACGACGCCGCTCTCGAAGCGGACGGCCCGGCCCGTCATCGCGACCTGGCCGTAGGTGTCGAGCCAGCTGCGCTCGAGGTCGGGCACCACCTCGCTCACCCACTTGCCGACCACGTCGTCGAGGCCGGTGTGGCGCGAGAAGGCCGGATTCGCCTCGACGAAGCGGTAGTCGACCGCGCGGCTGTCGGCGTCGAACCGGAGCTCGATGACGCAGAAGCCGGCGTCGAGGGCATTGAACAGGGTGCGGTAGCGCGCCTCGCTCTCGGCGAGCATGCCCTCCTCGGTCCGGAACCGGGTGACGTCGAGCTGGCTCGCGAAGAAGTAGCGCAGGTGGCCCTCGGCGGTGAAGACCGGGCTGACGTAGAGCTCGTTGCGGAAGGTGGACCCGTCGCGGCGGTAGTTCAGGATCTCGACGACCACGTCGCGGCGCGCGGCGATGGCGTCGCGCACCTTGGCGATGTCCGCCGGATCGGTGTCCGGCCCCTGCAGGAAGCGGCAGTTGCGGCCGATCAGCTCGTCGGCCGAGTAGCCGCACAGGGCCTGGAACGCCCGGTTGGCGAACACGATCGGGTTGTCCGGCAGGTTCGGGTCGGTGACGATCTGCGGCATGCGGGTCTTCTCCGCCGCCGTGAACAGCAGGTCGACATCCGCCCCGGACGTGCGCTGGCCGGAATCCGGGAGCCTGACATGCGACGCGTTCCGCTCGCGCAGGCGCGCGACCTCGGCCTCGAGCCTCCGATTCTCGCTGCGCAGCCGCTCGATCTCGTCGTCCATGCCGTCCGTTTCCATGGGGCATGGTCGCCACCATCATGCCCGTCCGAGAACGGCTTTCGGCGACGGAAGCTCCCATGCGGGTGCCCGCGGCGCCGACGGGCCTTCATGCTCCACGCGGTCGCCTCCGGTCAACGCGGATGGCGGAGCAAGATCCCGGCCGGGACCCCGGCACCGGGCCGGAACTCGCGCTCCCGCGCTCCCGCGCGAGGCCGGAGCCTTCACCGGTACGCTGGTTCAACGACACTGTGACATGTCGAACCACCACCGGTGTTGGAACGCGGTGCGGCCGAGGTCGTTTTAAGAGCCATACTCACCCAGACAGGAGATCTTGGATGCGCAAGCTCGCACTCGCTTCCACCGCACTGCTCGGGCTCGGCATGCTGGCATCGGCCCCCGCCGAGGCCCGCGGCTGGGGTTACGGCGGCGGCTACGGCCACGGCGGCTTCGGTCACGGCGGCTACGGCTATCGCGGCGTCGGCTTCCGCGGCGGATACGGACGCGGCTACGGCTATCGCCGCGGCATCGGCCCGGGCGCCGCGATCGGCCTCGGCATCGCCGGCCTCGCCGCCGGCGCAATCGTGGCGAATTCCTACGGCGGCTACGGTGGCTACGGCGGTTACGGCTACGGCCGCCCGGTGGGCTACTACGGCGGCTACGGCTACGCGCCGGCCTACGGATACGCCCCCGCCTACGGCTACGGCTACCCGGCCTACGGCTACGGCTACTGAGGCGCCGGTCGCGGGCGCCGTTGCGCCCGCGACGCGACGTGTCCTCGACGAAGGGCGCCCGACTCACCGTCGGGCGCCCTTTTCCGTTGGACGCCCCTCGCCTCCAGGACACGCGGTCCGTCCTCGGAACCTTTTCGCTTAGGCCGAGCCCTCGATCAGGCCGCGGATGCGGGTGGCGAGCGCCTCCAGGGCGAAGGGCTTCACCAGCACCTCCATGCCGGGCGCGAGGTGGCCGTGGTTGAGCGCGGCGTTCTCCGCGTAGCCGGTGATGAACAGCACCTTGAGGCCGGGCCGCGCGGTCTTCGCCGCATCGGCCATCTGCCGCCCGTTCATCCCGCCGGGCAGCCCGACATCGGTCACCAGCAGGTCGATGCGCACGTCCGACTGCAGCACCTTGAGGCCGGAGGCGCCGTCCGCCGCCTCGATCGCCGCGTAGCCCAGATCCTCCAGCACCTCGGTCACGAGCATCCGCACCGTCGGCTCGTCGTCGACCACCAGCACCGTCTCGCCGAGCTTGGCCCGCGCGGCGTCCGACAGGTCGGGCACCGCCTCGACCGCCTCGGCCTCGCCGAGGTGGCGGGGCAGGTAGATGCAGACCATCGTGCCCTTGCCGGGCTCGGAGTAGATCCGCACCTGCCCGCCCGACTGCTTGGCGAAGCCGTAGATCATGCTCAGGCCGAGCCCCGTGCCCTCGCCCATCGGCTTGGTCGTGAAGAACGGGTCGAACGCCTTCGCCGCCACGTCCGGCGCCATGCCGGTGCCGTTGTCGGAGACGCAGAGCGCGACGTACTGCCCCGGCTCGAGGTCGCGCTCGCGGGCGGCGCGCCGGTCGAGCCAGCGGTTGCTGGTCTCGACCACGATGCGGCCGCCCTCCGGCATCGCGTCGCGGGCGTTGATGCAGAGGTTGAGCAGGGCGTTCTCGAGCTGGCTCGGGTCGACCAGGGTCGGCCAGAGCCCGGCGGCCCCGACCGCCTCGACCGACACGCCCGGCCCGACGGTGCGGCGCACCAGGTCCTCCATGCCCTCGACCAGACGGTTCACGTCCGTCGGCTTGGGGGCCAGGGTCTGTCGGCGGGAGAAGGCGAGCAGGCGGTGGGTCAGGGCGGCGGCGCGGCGTGCCGCCCCTTGCGCGGCGCCGATGTAGCGGTCGAGCTCGCCCATCCGGCCCTGCAGCATGCGGGTCTGCATCAGCTCCAGGGAGCCGACGATGCCCGCGAGCATGTTGTTGAAGTCGTGCGCGAGGCCACCGGTGAGCTGCCCGACCGCTTCCATCTTCTGCGACTGGCGCAGCGCCTCCTCGGTCCGCGCCAGCGCCTCGGCCTGGGCCTTGGCGGCGCTGACGTCGCGCACGGTGGCGTAGATCAGGCCGCCGTTCGGGACCGCGTTCCAGGAGAGCCAGCGCCAGCCGCCGTCGCGATGGCGGTAGCGGTTCTCGAACGACAGCTGGGCGTCGCCCCGCGCCAGGCCGGCCGCGGCCGCCTCGGTGACGGCCCGATCGTCGGGGTGGACCAGGTCCAGGAACGGGCCGGCCTTCATCTCGGCCTCGGTCCAGCCGAGCGTCGCGGCCCAGGCCGGGTTGAGGCTGACGAAGCGGCCTTCGAAGTTCGCGACGCAGAGCAGGTCGGACGACGCCTTCCAGATCATGTCGCGCTCCGCGGTGCGGGCGGCGACCTGCCGCTCGAGCTCCTCGGCCTGGCGCCGCCGCTCGTCGATGTCGGTGTGGGTGCCGACCCACTGGGTCAGAGCGCCGGCGGCGTCCCGCACCGGCTGCGCCCGCGCCAGGAACCAGCGGTAGCCGCCGCCGCCGCGGATGCGGAACTCGACCTCGTAGGGCTCGCCCGTGGCGACCGAGCGGTCCCAACCGGCGCGCGCCGCCGGCAGGTCGTCGGGATGGATCAGGTCGGACCAGGTCGCGG
Source organism: Methylobacterium sp. E-041 (assembly GCF_022829665.1). Taxonomy (NCBI): domain Bacteria; kingdom Pseudomonadati; phylum Pseudomonadota; class Alphaproteobacteria; order Hyphomicrobiales; family Methylobacteriaceae; genus Methylobacterium; species Methylobacterium sp. E-041. The sequence goes on from NZ_JAKSYQ010000284.1 coordinate 10,989, forward strand.
CCGCGTTCAGCGCCCCCGGCGCCGCGCCGGTATAAGCGTAGGCCCGGCCGTTGAACCAATGCAGCGTGCCGTCCGGGCGGGCGCCCCAGACCTGGTTCGGCACGGCCTCGGCGAAGGCCCGGAACTGCGCCTCGCTGGCCTGGAGGTCCGCCTCCGCGCGCCGGCGGCCGGTGACGTCCCGGAACAGCACCGAGACCTGGCGCCGGCTCGCCGGCTCGATCCGGGCGGCCGAGACCTCGATGTGGCGGCCCGCGCGCGGGAACGCGCGCTCGAACCGGATCGACTCCCCCGTGCGCAGGACGCCGCCGTAGAGCGCGAGCCAGCCCTCGGCCTCGTCCGGCGCGAGGTCGCGCAGGGTCCGCCCGACGATGCCGGCGATCCCGGTCTGGCGCTCGTAGCCCTGGTTGGCGACGATGTGGACGTAGTCGCTCGCCGGACCGTGCGGCCCGTCGATGAACTCGATGATGCAGAAGCCGTCGTCGACCGCCTCGAACAGCGCCGTGTAGCGCTCCTCGGTCTCGCGGCGGCCGGTGGCGTCGACCATCGTCCCGAGCGCCCGGAAGGCCCGGCCCCGGCCGTCGAACAGGCCGCGCCCCTTGGCCGACACCCATCGCACCGTGCCGTCGGCCTTGGAGACGACGCGGAACTCGGCCTCGAACGGCGCGCGCCGCTCCGGATCGAGGGCGGCGGCGAGCGCCGCCAGCACCGTCTCCCGGTCGTCCGGGTGGAGGCCGTCGCGAAGCGTCGCGCGATCGCACGCGGCGTCCGGGGCGAGGCCGAACAGCTCGCGGGTGCGCTCGGACAGGGTCAGCGCGTCGGCGGCCACGTCGAGGTCGAAGGTGCCGATCTCGGCCGCCTCGGTCGCCAGCCGCAGCGCCATCTCGCTGAACTGCAGGCGCTCGGCGTCGGTGGCGCGGGCCGCCGACAGGGCGGCGTTCTCGCCGCGCAGAGCCGCGAGCTGCAGCACGTCGGCGGTGACGTCGTACTGGCTGGCGAAGAAGTACGCGACCTCGCCGGCGGCGTCCTTCACCGGGGCCAGCAGAAGCTGGTTCCAGAAGGTCGTGCCGTCCTTGCGGTAGTTGAGGAGCGCGACCTCGATCGGCTGCCGGGCGGCGATCGCCGCGCGCACCCGGGCGACGTCGTCCCGGTCGGTGTCGGGCCCCTGGAGGAAGCGGCAGTTCCGCCCGACGATCTCCTCGGAGGCATAGCCGGTCAGGCGGCTGAAGGCCGCGTTGACGAAGAGGATCGGGTTGTCGGGCTGGCGCGGGTCCGTGACGATCATCGGCATGCGCGTGGCCCGCACCGCCGCCGCGAACGGATCGGTGACGTCCGCCCCGCCGGCGATCTCGGAGAGGATGCGGTGGGTCTCGCGGCGGACGCGGCTCGCCTCGGTCTCGGCCGGCATGGGCTGATGCGGTGCTGTGGTCACGCCGGGCCGTCTAGCAGGAGCGCCATGGGGTCAGAACCGCGATTCGGGTCGGGCTGGTGCGCGCGCGTCTCGGATCGGCGACCGGGAACGGCATCGATCCGCCCCGAAGGCGGGCCCGGCCGGTCATCGGGTCGGCACGACCATCCGGAACCGCAGCCCGGCCGCGTCGATGGTACGGTCGAACCGCCCCGCCAGGCTGCGCTCGATGGTCTGCTTGAGCAGGCGGGACCCGAACCCGGTCCCGTCGGCCTTGGGCGTCCCGGACGGCGCGCCGCCCTCGGTCCAGTCCAGCGTCAGCGCGCGGTCGGCGACGCGACCGACCAGCCTGAGCGTGCCGCCGCCGGCCAGCGCCCCGTACTTGGCGGAGTTGGTGGCGAGCTCGTGGACGATCATCGCGTAGTCGTTGACCTTGTCGGGCGGCGCCACCGCCGCGTCCGGGATGTCCACGGCGATGTTGGCGCCGTTCAGGTACGGCGCCAGGATGCGCTCGGCGAGGTCCCGCAGCCGCACGTCGCCCCGGTCGGCCCGGTTCGACCGCGTCGCCAGGGCGGTCGCCTCGTGCAGCACCCCGAAGCGCTGCGACAGGTCCTCGGCGAAGTGCGGCGTCGACGTGGCCTCGCGGGCGACGATGGCGGTGAGCGCGCGGGCGACCGTGAACATGTTCGAGACGCGGTGCGCCAGCTCGGCGGTCAGCAGCCGCTCGGCATCCTCCGCCCGCTTGCGGTCGGTGATGTCGAGGAAGATGGCCTGGACCCACTCCCCGACCCGGCCGGCCTCGCCGCCGACGCCGCGCGCCGAGATCCAGCGGGCGTCGGCGCCGTCGCCGATGCGGAAGTCGAAGCTGTAGGCCTGCGGATCGGTGGCGCTCGCCGCCCAGTCCCGCATCATGCCCGGGCGGTCCTCGGCGTTCACTTTCGCGAACAGCGCGTCGATGCCCACCACCGGCTCGGTCGTGTCCCAGAACGCGCGGCAGAGGCCGTCGAGCTGGGCGAGCCGCCGCTCCGGCGACCAGGCCCACAGGCCGACGCCGCCCCGGTGGATCGCGGCGGTGAAGCTGGCGAGCGTCCACCCGTCACCGGTGGGATCCGTGTCCTGAGCCATCCGTCCTTCCGAAACCGAACCCCGACCCGCGCGGACGGCGCGGTGCCGCCCCCACGCGAGGGAACTCACCGGGGGCGCCTTTGCTCCGAATCCGGGCGCGCCGGCCCGGGCGGGGACCGTCGCGTGGCATCAAGAAGACGCGAGCGCCGCCCGGAGGGCGGCGCTCAGCCTTCGGCCTGCTCCACGAAGCGGCGGATGAGCCAGCGCCCAGCCGGGCCGGGCGGGCGGTCGGTGCGGTGGATCGCGGTGAGCGGGAGCAGGCGGCGCGTCGCCTCCGGCAGCTTCAGCGCCACGAGGCGCCCCGCCTCGAGGTCGGCGCGCGCCAGGTGCGCGGGCATGCTGCCCCAGCCGATCCCGGCCAGCAGCAGCGTGTGCTTGGAGCTCATGTCGGAGAGCCGCCAGGTCCGCGGCGCGATCACCCCGAATTCCTGGCCTTCCGACAGGGGAGAGCGGTCGGAGATCACCAGCTGCACGTGCTCGCGCGCCAGGCCCGACACCGACCCGTCGGCGGCGGCCAGGGGATGGGAGGGCGCGGCGACCGCCACCATCTCGACCTCGCCGACGGACACCAGCTCGAGCGGGTCGGTCTCCCGCTGCCAGAGCTCGACCCCGATGCCGATCGCCGCCCGGCCGTCGATCACGTGCTGCTGCACCGCGCCGAGCGCCTCGACGTTCAGGCGCAGGGCCACCGAGGGAAACCGCGCCTGGAACGCCTTGAGCGCATCGACGAGCCGCGGCCCCGGCATCAGCAGGGTGACGACGAGGCTGACCTCCGCCTCGAGCCCGCTCAGCAATCCGCCGACCTTGGCGCGCAGGGCGTCGACGCCGTGGGCGACGATGCGCGCCTCCGCCAGCACCGCGCGCCCGGCCTCGGTCAATTGCGGCCGTCGCGTCGCGTCGCGGTCGAACAGCGGCAGGCCGAGCTGCTGCTCGAGATTGGCCACCGCGTAGCTGATCACCGAGGTGGCCCGGTTGAGGCGACGGCCCGCCGCGGCGAAGCTCCCGGCCTCGACCACCGCGAGGAAGACCCCGAGCTGGTCCAGCGTCGGTGTTCCGGGGCCGCGCATGCCGGGATCCTCGAACGATCGGGGCGCGTCCGGCCCCGGCGATCCGGCAAGCAAGGTCGGCGCCGCCGGGTCAGCGGCGGGCGGGCTTGTGCGCCTGGATGCGGCCGACCGAGCCGGTGACCATCGCATCGTAGGCGCTCGGCGCGGCCTGGCCGACGCCGCGCTCGACGGGGCGGCCGGAGACCGTGCCGGGCGCGGTCTCGGTGGGGATGCCGGCCGGCGCGGTGTAGCTCTGCGCGACCGCGGCGGCGGGCAGGGCGGCCGCCAGGGAGAGGGCGAGAACCGAAACCTTGAGGATGCTGGACATGGGGGGCTCCATCGATCTGAGGCGAGGCGACCCGGTGGCCGCCGTCCGATGAAGCGAAGATGGGCCCGTCTTGCTGATCCGAAAACCCGAATAGTTTCGAACAAGACGTTCGACTTTCTTGGCAAGCCTGCTTTCTTCGCCAGCCCGCCGGCTTCAGCTGCGCTCGGGTGCGAGGGGGCGGCAGCCGGCGAGGAACAGGGCCACCGCGGCGCGGCGGCGCTTCTCCTGCGCTTCCGGGTCGACCGCGATGCCGTAGAGCGCCTGCTTCGCGCTGCGGCCGAGGACGAGGTTGAGGAACAGGTCGGCGGCGATCTCTGCGTCGTCGACCGCGATCTGCCCCCGCGCGGCCATCACCGTGAGGAGGCGGTCGACCGCGCGCACGCCGCGCATCCAGCCTTCCTCGTAGGCGAGCCGCGCCAGATCGGGGAACTGCATCGCCTGCGCGGCGATGCAGCGGGTGAGCGCGGCGGCGCCCGGCGCATGGGCACGGGCGAGGAGGTTGCGGCTGAGCTCGTCCAGCACGGTCGCGGCGTCCCGCGGGTTGGCCTCGAGGGCCTGCGTTTCGGCCGCGGCCGAGAGCGGGGCCAGCCATTCGCGGATGCGCTCGTCGAGCACCGCCTCGAACAGCGCGCGCTTGTCGCGATAGCGCGAATACAGCGTCGGCTTGCTGACGCCGGCCGCCTCCGCGACCGCGTCGATCGAGGTCGCGTCGAAGCCGCGCTCCATGAACAGGCGGGTGGCGACCTCGACGATGCGCGCCTCGCGCCGCGCGGCTTCCGCGCGGGTCGGCCGTCCGCCGCCGCGCCGGGGCTGCGCCTCCGCATCGTCGGCCGCGACCTGCGTCATGAACTTCCTCCTTGTCAGCCCGAACCGCCGACCGTATTACAACGATACCGTATCGTTTTATTGTTGGCCAGCCGCGATGCAACCACGATCCACCGACGATCCTGCGCCCGTCCCCGTCGTTCCTGCGCCCGCGCGCAAGCGCCGTCCCGCGCGGCTGATCCTTCCGTTGCTCGTCCTGGCCGCGCTCGGCGGGGGCGGCAGCTACGGCTGGCACTGGTGGACCGTCGGCCGGTTCCTGGAGACGACCGAGGACGCCTACCTGCAGGCCGACAAGGTGACGGTCGCCCCCCGCATCGCCGGCCACGTCGCCGCGGTGCTGGTCGGCGACAACCAGGCGGTGCAGGTCGGCGACGCGATCGCGCGGCTCGACGACCGCGAGTATCGGATCGCGTTGAAGCAGGCCCAGGCCGAGGTCGAAAAGAACCGCGCCCAGCTGCTCGGCACCGCCGCCGCCATCCTCCAGCAGCAGGCGCAGGTGCAGTCCGCGAAGGCCGAGGTCGAGAACACCGATGCGGCCCTCGATTTCGCCACCAAGGAATACGCCCGCTACCAGAACCTGTTGCAGACCGGCTCGGGCACCGCCCAGCGCCAGCAGCAGGCCGATGCCGACCTGAGGCAGAAGCGGGCGGCGCACGACAAGTCCGTCGCCTCGCTGGACGCCGCCCGCAAGCAGGTGGAGAGCCTGACGGCGCTGGAGGCGAGCGCCCGCGCGAGCCTGGACGGGGCGCGGGCCAAGGTCGAGCAGGCGCAGCTCAACCTCAGCTACACGACCATCGCCGCGCCCGCCGCCGGCACGGTCGGCGACCGGGCCCTGCGCGTCGGGCAGTTCGTCTCGGCCGGCACCGGGCTGCTCACGATCGTGCCGACCGGCCGCGACATCTACCTCGTGGCGAACTTCAAGGAGACGCAGACCGGGGAGATGGTCGAGGGACAGCACGTTACCTTCACCGTCGATGCGCTGGGCGACCGCGCGTTCGAGGGCCGGATCGAGAGCTTCTCGCCCGGCACCGGTGCGCAGTTCGCCCTGCTGCCGCCCGAGAACGCCACCGGCAACTTCACCAAGGTCGTCCAGCGCGTGCCGGTGCGGGTCGCGATCGACGCGTCCGACCCGCGGCTCGCGCGCCTGCGCGCCGGCCTGTCGGTCGAGGCCACGGTGCACCTGGCGGACCCGGTCGCGCCGGCCGCACGCCGCGCCCGGCCCGGCGCCGCCCTCGTCAGCGAGGCCCTGCCCCGATGAGCGCCGCCGCGGCGATGCGCGGGCCCGAGGCCAAGGCCAGCGCGCGCGACTGGCTCGCGGTGTTCGGCGCGATCCTCGGCGCGTTCACCGCCATCCTCGACATCCAGATCACCAACGCCTCGCTCTCCGACATCCAGGGCGCGCTCGGCGCCTCCACCGAGGAGGGCAGCTGGATCTCGACCGCCTACCTGATGGCCGAGATCATCGTGATCCCCCTCACCGGCTGGCTCTCCTCGGTGATCGGCCTGCGCCGGTACCTGTCGGTGAACACGATGCTGTTCACCGCCTTCTCGCTCGCCTGCGCGCTCTCGACCTCGCTCTCGCAGATGATCCTGTTCCGGGCCGGCCAGGGCTTCACCGGCGGCGTGCTGATCCCGACCGCGATCGTCATCGTGCGCACGCGCCTGTCGAGGAGCCAGCAGCCGATCGGCATCGCGATGTTCGGGCTGACCGCCACCTTCGCGCCGGCGATCGGCCCGACGGTGGGCGGCTGGCTCACCGACAACCTGTCCTGGCACTACATCTTCTACCTGAACCTGATCTTCGGCCCGCTCGCCGCCGCGATCCAGCTCGGCGCCTTCGACGGCGTGCCGGCGCGCTGGGCCGAGCTCCTGAAGGGCGACTGGATCGGCATCGGCCTGATGGCGACCGGCCTGCCGGCGCTGACCTACGTGCTGGAGGAGGGCCAGCGGAAGGACTGGTTCGGCTCGCCCGTCATCGTCCAGGCGAGCTGGCTCGCGGTGGCCGGCATCGCCGGCTTCATCGTCCGCGAGCTCATGGCCGAGCGCCCCTTCATCAACCTGCGGGTGCTCGCCAACCGCTCGGTCGGCGGATCGTGCGTGCTGATGACGGTGCTCGGCGCGGTCTCGTTCGGCTCGATCTACATCATCCCGCTCTACTGCGCGCAGATCCAGGGCTACGACGCCCAGCAGATCGGCTACGTCGTGATGTGGTCCGGGCTGCCGCAGCTGCTGCTGTTCCCGATGATGCCGCTGATCATGCGCACCTTCGACGCCCGGCTGCTGGTGGTGACCGGCACGCTGTTCTTCATCGCGAGCTGCTGGATCAACGTCGGGCTGACCCACGACGTCGGCGCGGACCAGCTGATCCTGCCGCAGCTCCTGCGCGCCGTCGGCCAGCCGCTGTTCACCATCCCGCTGTCGCAGCTCTCGACGGCGGGCCTCGCCCCGCGCGACACGGCGGACGCCTCGGCGCTGTCGAACATGATGCGCAACCTCGGCGGCTCGATCGGCATCGCGATGCTCTCGACGATGATCGACCGGCGCGAGCACATGCACTTCTCGGTGCTGGCCGAGGCGATCACCGTGAACGCCACGCGCACCCAGGAGCGCCTCGCGGCCACGGCCGCCGGCCTGCACGGGCACGTCGCCGACGCCGCGGCCGCGAAGGGCGCCACCCTCGGCATGCTGGCGGCCCAGGTCCGGCGCGAGGCCGAGGTGATGGCCTATGCCGACGGGTTCTGGCTCGTCGGCGTCAGCCTCGTGCTGAGCCTCGGCGTCGTCGCGATCCTGAGGAAGCCGCAACGCGCCTCGGGGCCGGTCGAGGCCCACTGAGCCCGCGTTTGCGACGATCGTCCGTCTCAGTGGTGCCCGGCCATGTGACGGCCGATCGTCGCCACCTCGGCGGTGGCGGCCTGCGTCTCGTAGACGAGGCGGCCCTCCGACATCACCACGATGCGGTCGGACAGCTCCAGGATCTCGTCGAGGTCCTCGCTGATCAGCAGCACCGCGGCGCCGGCGTTGCGCGCGGCCACGATCCGGTTGCGGATCTCTGAGACCGCCGAGAAGTCGAGGCCGAAGCACGGGTTGACGACGATCAGGAGGTCGACCGGGTCGGTCAGCTCGCGGGCGAGCACCGCCCGCTGCACGTTGCCGCCGGACAGGGTGGCGATCGGCGCCTCGGACGAGGCGGTCTTCACCTTGAACCGCTCGATCAGGTCGCGCCCGCGCCGGGCCATCGCCCCCCGGTCGAGCCAGAAGGTCGGCTTGCCCGTCGGGTCGTCGCCGCGCCGGTCGAAGGCGCGAAAGCCCAAGTTCTCGACCACCGACATCCGCGGCGCGCAGGCGTTGCGCAGCGGCTCCTCCGGGATGAACCGCACCTTTCGCGCGCGGCTCTCGGCCCGCGTGCCGGCATAGGGCGCGCCGGCCACCACCACCCGGCCGCCGGTGGCGCGGACCTGGCCGCCGAGGACGTCGGCGAGCTCCTTCTGCCCGTTGCCCGAGACGCCGGCGATGCCGACGATCTCGCGGGCGCGAACGCTGAGCGCGTCGACGGCGATGTGGCGCAGGCCCGAGGCGTCGGTGGCGGTCACGCCCGTGATGCGCAGGATCTCGCGGGCTTCGTCGGGCTCGCCGAGGCGGGCGGCCGGCACGCGCACCTTGCGCTCGCCCATCATCATCGCCGCCATGTCGTCGCGGGACAGCGCGCCGACCGCGCCGCCGCCGACGAGCCGTCCGCGCCGGAGCACGGTCAGGCTTCGGGCGAAGGTCTCGACCTCGCGGAACTTGTGGCTGATCATCAGCACGGTGAGGTCGCCGCGGTCGGCCATCGCGCGGAGCAGCCCCAGCACCTCCTCGGCCTCGCCCGGCGTCAGCACCGAGGTCGGCTCGTCGAGGATCAGGAACCGCGCCTCGAGGTAGAGCTGCTTGACGATCTCGAGCTTCTGCTTCTCGCCCGCCGCCAGCTCCGCCACCGGCCGGTCGAGGTTCAGCCGGAACGGCATGCCGGCCATGAAGGCGGAGAGCCGCGCCCGCTCCCGGCTCCAGGCGATCACCGAGGGCGCGTCGGCGCGGCTGATGACGAGGTTCTCCGCCCCCGTGAGCGAGGGCACCAGCGTGAAGTGCTGGTAGACCATGCCGAGGCCGCGCGCCTGCGCGCCCTTCGGGTTGGTGATCTCGGCCTCGCGGCCGTCGACCAGCACCGTGCCGGCGCTCGGGGCGTAGAACCCCATCACGCACTTCACCAGCGTGGACTTGCCAGCGCCGTTCTCGCCGAGCAGCGCGTGGAAGCCGCCGGCCGCGATCTTCATCGACACGTCGTCGAGGGCGGCGAAGGCGCCGAAGCGCTTCGTCATGCCGACGGTCTCGACGCCGATGGCGCGGGGGGGGCCCGGGGCCGGGGCCGAGGGAGGAGACGCGAGCGGTGACGACGTCATGGGCGGCCTCTCACGGCGCTTCGGCGATGATCGCGACGGGGCCGCCGCCATCCGGCCCCTGATGCTCGGCGCCGCCCGAGACGTAGAGCTCGGCATGGCCGACGAGGCCGGCGAGCACCCCGCCGACGAAGCCGCGGGCGTGCCGCGTCGCGGCGTGGTCGGAATCGGTGAGCATGGTGGTGCGAAGCCCGCGCAGGCGCCCGTCGGACGGGGCCTCGGCCTTGGCGAGCAGCGCGACCATCCGCGCGCGCTGCGCCGGCGCCAGCTGTCCGGCCGCGCCGAGGCCGAGGCGGGCGAGGGCGGCCCGCACGGGCTCGACGTCCAGGGCGTCGGCCATGGTGGCGTGGTCGATCCGCAGCGGGCCGGACCAGCCGGCGCCGCGCCCGAGCACCACGATCTCGTGGCCCATCAGCTCGATCCCGGCCGAGGCCGAGGCGCGCGACGAGGCGAGCGAAAAGTCCCGGCCGATCGCGGCCTCCTCCAGCGCGCCGACCTCGCCGAGCGCCGCGGCGATGCCGAGGGAGGCGGCCGCGCGCGAGAGGCCCATGGATTTCAGCGTGTCGGCGGTGGCGCAGTCCGCGTCGCGGCCGCGCGCCTCGGCGATCCGCTCCGAGGTGAGGAGCGGGCACTTCACCTGGACGAAGTGCACCTCGTCCGGATCGACGATCCCGGCCGCGCGCATCGCCGCGCGCACGCCGTCGGCCACCGACGCGACCTGGGCCAGGCGCCCGACCTGCTCGGGCCGGAGGTCGGCGGTGTGGGCGTGGCCGATGGCGAGCGCGCCGGGCACGGCGGCCTCGTCGGCCTCGCGCACCTCGAACACGGTGACGTGCGGGGACAGGCCGCCCTCGGTCCCGCCCGACATGACGAGGCAGACCCGCTCGGCGGCCTCCGGGCCGGCGTGCCGACCCAGCAGGTCGCGCAGGGCGCGGGCGGCGAGCCCCCGGGTCCAGTCGTTGACCAGGCCGTTGCCCTCGGTCTTGCCGAAGATCGCGACGATCGCGCCCGGCACGATCCGGCCCTCCGCGATCGCGCGTTCCAGGCCGGAGACGTCGTCCGGGGCGGCGGTGGCGATGCGGTGGACGACGGCGCGGCGGGTGCTCATGCGGCGGCGAGCGCGGCGATGACGGCGTCGGTGTCGGAGACCGCGCCGAACACCCCGCCCTGCATCGTCACCATGCGAAGCGCCGCCGCGTGGTTCTCCGGATCGGTGGCGCCGCAGGCGTCGCCCAGCACCACGCATTCGAAGCCGCGGTCGTTGGCCTCCCGCATGGTGGTGGAGACGCAGACGTCGGTGGTGATGCCGGTGAGCACGAGGTTGCGGATGCCGCGGGTGCGCAGGATCAGCTCGAGGTCGGTGGCGCAGAACGAGCCCTTGCCGGGCTTGTCGATCACCACCTCGCCGGGGAGCGGCGCGAGCTCCGGGATGATCTCCCAGCCGGGCTCGCCGCGGACCAGGATCTTGCCGCAGGGCCCGGGGTCGCCGATGCCGGCGCCGATCCGGCGCGAGCGCCAGCGCTTGTTCTCCGGCAGGTCGGAGAGGTCGGGCCGGTGGCCCTCGCGGGTGTGGATGATCGTGTAGCCGGCCCCACGCATCGCAGCGAGCAGGCGGGCGATCGGCGCGATCGGCGCGCGGGTCAACGACAGGTCGTAGCCCATCGCGTCGACGTAGCCGCCGTCGCCGCAGAAATCGATCTGCATGTCGATGATGACGAGCGCGGTGTTCCCCGGCCGCAGGTCGCCGTCGTAGGGCCACGGGTAGGGCTCGGCGGCGACGGTGCCCGCGGGCGAGGACGTCGTGCTCATGCGGCCTCGCCCTGTCGGCTTGACGAACGAATGTCCGCTGACGGAGATCGTCGTGACGTGCGCTCGATTCGGAATGCCGCGAACGAGCGCGGGACGAGTATTGCCCTTCGCCGCACGCGCTCTTCCCTCCCCCCTCTGCGGGGGAGGGTGGGCCTCGCGTCAGCGAGGGTCGGGAGAGGGGAGCGACCTCTCCGGATACGGCGCTCCCCTCTCCCCCCCTGCTCCGCAGGGTACCCTCCCCCGCAGAGGGGGGAGGGAGAACGCCTGGCGGCCAAATCGCCGACGGATTTCCTAGCTGATACGATTCGCGAGACGACCGAGGCCGGCGGGGAGATCGAGGTCATCCGCATCATCTCCGCCCGCAAGGCCGATCGTTCGGAAAGGCGACGCTATGAACACGAAGCTGGTTAGCTACGAGATCGACCTCGCCAATCCGCCGACGCTGAGCGAGGCGCAGACGGCGGAGCGGGAGGCCCTTGCGGCGAAGCCGGAGGCGGAGATCGACCACAGCGACATCCCGACCCTGACGGAGGCGTTCTGGCAGAACGCCGTGCGCAACCCGTTCTACCGCCCGGTCAAGACCTCGACGACGGTGCGGATCGATGCCGACGTGCTGGGCTGGCTGCGGGCGCCCGGGCGCGGCTACCAGACCCGCATCAACGCGATCCTGCGCCGCGCGATGCTGGCGGCGTTGAAGAAGGGCTGAGGCCCTCACTCCGCCGCCTCGCGCGCGGCCGGCGCCTGGCCGGCGCCGTAGGAGCGGGTCGGCGCGACGAAGCCGCAGGACGTGCCGTCCACGACCTTCACCTGATCCTCCCACGGCAGCCTGTACCGGCCGGCGGCGAGGTCGTGCATGTAGGTGTAGGGGCAGTCCTGCGCGCCGCCCTTCACCGCCGTGTAGCCGCGGTGGCCGAGCTGGTAGATGTTGTTCTCGACGCCCCAGTGGATCCGCGCCTCGCGCACGAGGTCGGGCCGGACCTCGGCGGTGATGATCTCGTCGACGCGGCCGGTGGTGCCGTGGGCGAGGATCGCCCCGTCGAAGTTGCAGACCATGCCCTCGCCCATCGAGTCGAAGGTGCCGTCCGAGCCGCACAGGCAGACGTTGGCGGTGACCATCAGGTTGCAGAAGGCGTTCGACTGGTTGGTGAAGCGCCAGGATTCGCGGATCGGCGCGGTGTAGCCGGCCGTGCGGATCATGATCTCGGCGCCCTTGTAGGCGCATTCGCGCGCCATCTCCGGGAACATCCCGTCGTGGCAGATGATCAGGGCGAGCTTGGCGCCCTTCGGCCCGTCGATCACCGGGATGCCGAGGTCGCCGGGCTCCCACGGCTCCACCGGCACCCAGGGGTGCATCTTGCGATAGTACAGCTTCACGTCGCCGGCATCGTCGATGATCAGGCCGGTGTTGTAGGGCGCGCCGTGCGGGTTGAGCTCCATGATGGAGAAGCAGCCCCAGATCCGGTTGTCGACGCAGGCCTTGCGGAAGGCGGCGACCTCCGGCCCGTCCATCCGGCACATCAGCTCCGGCCGGGTGTCCATCGACAGGCCGTGGAGCGCGTATTCGGGAAACACCACGAGATCCATGCTCGCCATGTTGGCTCGCGCCTTGGCGACCATCGCCACGATCCGGTCGGCCTGCGCGCCCAGGTCGGCCGGCGTCTCGACCTTCGGCAGCTTCAGCTGCACGAGGCCGACGACGACGCCGTTCGGGGATTTGTTCAGCCCACCGAGACCGTTCATGCGAAACCTTATTTCGAGAGGGAGAGCTCGCCCGGCGCGCCGGCCAGCGCCCGGTCGGGCGACGAGGTGGCGATCAGCAGGGCCAGGGTGAGGACGTAGGGTGCGGCGTAGTACAGGTAGTAGCCCTGCGTGACGCCGACCGATTGCAGCGCCGGCCCGAGCGCCCCGGCGCCGCCGAACAGCAGGGCGGCGGCGAAGCACGCGAGCGGGTTCCAGCGGGCGAAGATCACCAGCGCCACCGCCATCAGCCCCTGGCCCGAGGAGATCCCCTCGTTCCACGAGCCCGGATAGTACAGCGACAGGTAGGCGCCGCCGATCCCGGCGAGCACGCCGCCGGCGGCGGTCGCGAAGAGCCTCACGCGGTCGACGTCGTAGCCCATGGCACGCGCCGCGTCGGCGCTGTCGCCGACGACGCGCACGATCAGCCCGGCCTTGGTGTTGCGGAACGCCCACCACAGGAACACCGCGAGCGCGGCGCCGACGAGGAACAGCACGTTGACGCGCAGCGCTGCCTGGATCTGCGGCACGTCCGACCAGAACCCGAACGGGATCGCCGGAAGCGGCGGCGCCGAGGGCTGGATGAAGGCCTTGCCGAAGAAGAAGGCCAGCCCGGTGCCGAACAGCATCAGGGCGATGCCGACCGCCACGTCGTTGACCCGCGGCAGGCGGCAGACGAACCCGTGCAGCAGCCCGAAGGCGCCGCCGGCGAGCCCCGCCACCGCGACGCCGGCCCAGGGCGAGCCGGTGAGCACCGCGGTGGCGTAGGCCGACATCGCGCCGAACACGAGGGTGCCCTCGAGGCCGAGGTTGATCCGCCCCGAGCGCTCGGTGATGGTCTCGCCGAGGCTGACGAACAGGAACGGCGTCGAGACGCGGATCGCGCCGCCGACCACCGCGATCAGGACGCTCCAGAGCCCGAGATCGCCGCTCATCGCCCGCTCTCCGCCGCGCTCATGGGGGTGCTCACGCGGGCGCTCCCGCCGGCAGCGCAGCGGCGGCGCGCTTGGTGGCCCACAGGTGCGGGCTGAACAGGTGCAGGCGCCCGTAGAGCGTCTCGCTGGCGAGCACCACGAGGAACAGCAGCCCCTCCAGCACCAGCACGGTGGCGTCGGGCAGCTGCATCCGGCGCTGGATCAGCCCGCTCGACGCCTCGATCCCGCCGAGCAGGAACGCGACCGGCATGATCGCGATCGGGTTCTGGCGGGCGAGGAAGGCGACGAGGATGCCGGTGTAGCCGTAGCCGGCGGCCAGCGTGCCGTTGGCGGTGCCCTGAACCGCGACCACCTCGAAGAACCCGGCGAGCGCCGCGAAGGCGCCGCCGAGGGCGGTGAAGCCGACGATCAGCCGCCCGACCGGCAGACCCTGGATCTGCGCCGCGCGCACGTTGCCGCCGGCGATCCGCGCGGCGAAGCCCAGCGTCGTGCGGTCCATCAGCACGTAGGCGACGAGGCAGGACAGGACGCCGACGCCGAGGCCCCAATGCACCCCGATCCCCGGCATCGGCGCGAGCATGAAGGCGTCGCCGACGGGCAGCGTCGAGGGCTTGTTGAGGCTCGCCGGATCGCGCAGCCAGCCCTCGATCAGGTGGTTGGAGAGCGCGATGGCGATGTAGGACAGCAGCAGGCTCGAGATCGTGGCGTTGACGCCGCGATAGGCCTGCAGAAACCCGACGGCGCCGATCCAGACCGCGCCGACCAGCGCCGCGGCGAGCGCCATCAAGGGGATCGCGAGACCGGGCGGAAGGGCTGCCAGCGGCTGGGCCGCGGCGGCGGCGCTGAGGCCGCCCAGCACGATCGCCCCCTCCCCGCCGATCACCACGAGGCCGAGGCGGGCGGGCAACGCGACGCAGAGCGCGGCGAACAGCAGGGGCGCGGCGCGCTGCAGGCTGTTGCCGAGCGCGAAGGACGAGCCGAAGCCGCCGCGGTAGACGATGTCGACGAACTGGAGCGGCGACTTGCCCAAAGCCGCCAGGAACAGCCCGAACAGGACGAAGCCCGCGAGCGCCGCGCCGACCGGGATCAGGAACGCCTCCGAGCGCCGCGCCAGCCAGGCCCGGGCCTGAAGGCCGCGCGCCGGCGGATCCGCCGTCTCGACCGGTGCCACAGCGGCGTCCGCGACCATCCCGCACCTCCGAACCGGTTCCACCATCCTGCGACGCGTGCGGCAGGAAGCGTGCCAGCCCCGCAACCGGGCCGGTGCAAGCCTTCGCCGCCCCTTCCCTCCCCCTCTGCGGGGGAGGGAGAGCGTCGAACCGTGCCTCAGACCGAGCCCTTCACGCCCGCGACCAAGTAGTTCGTGCTTTCCAGCTCGGCCGCCTTCTCGGGGTAGCCCTTTCCGGCGGCGAGGATCTCCTTGCCCGCATTGTCCTTGAGCGGTCCCTTGATGATCTGGTAGCCGCCCTTCATCATCTCGGCCTTGACCGCGTCCGCGTTCTTGCGCGCCGCGTCGCTGACGCCCGGGCCGTAGGGGCTCATCTTGACGTAGCCGTCGGCGAGGCCGCCGCGGACGAAGTTCTCCGGCACCTTGCCGGCCTGCATCGCCTCGACGAAGCCCTTGTAGATCGGCAGCCAGTTCCACTCCGCCCCGGTGAGGTACTTCTGCGGCGCCAGCGGCGACTGGTCGACGTGGTAGCCGCAGACGAAGGCGCCCCGGCGGGCGGCGGTCTCCACCGTCACCTTCGGGCTGTCGACGTGGCAGGTGACGACGTCGGCGCCGCCGTCGATCAGCGCGTTGGTCGCCTCGGCCTCCTTGACCGCGAGCGACCACTCGCCGGTGAAGATCACCTGGCAGGTGATCGACGGGTCGACGCTCTGAGCGCCGAGCAGGAAGGCGTTGATGTTGTTGAGGACCTGCGGGATCGGCTTGGCGGCGACGAAGCCGAGCTTCTTCGACTTGGTGGCGTGCCCGGCGGCGATGCCGTTGAGGTACTGCCCCTGCGCGATGTAGCCGAAATAGGAGCCGGCGTTCTTCGGGTCCTTGTCGGTCCACAGGCCGCCGCAGTGCCGGAACTGGATCTTGGGGTTCTTCTTGGCCTCGGCGACCATGTAGGGGCTGTAGTAGCCGAACGAGGTCGGGAGCAGCAGCGTCGCCCCGTCGAGGTTGATCATGCTCTCCATGGTCTTCTCGACCGCGTTGGTCTCGGGGACGCGCTCCTCCTCCGTGACCTCCAGGCCGGGCATGCCCTTCAGGGCCTTCGCGGCGAGGGCGTGGGCCTGGTTGTAGCCGTAATCGTCCTTCGGCCCGACATAGATGAAGCCGGCGGTGAGCGTGCCGGCGGCGCGCGCCCGCGAGAGGGGCGTCAGCGCGAGCGCGGCGGCGCCCCCGAGGAGGTGCCTGCGCGAAAGCGAATGATCTGCCAAGGCCGTCTGCTCCGTCCCGAATGCGGGGCGAAGTCTAGGCTTGGCCGCAACACCGGCGAAGCCGAGATTTTCGGCATCGTCGGCGTCGTCGCGGCTCAGCGCGACGCCTGATCGACTTGGATCAGGCGCCTAAAATCAGTCCTGCCACTGCGAATCTTTTCGGCAAAGCTCGTGGCGGCGTTCGGACCGGCCTCAGCGGCTGCGATAGGCCCGCGCGTCGCGCCCGTCGCGCAGCGAACCGGTGACGAGGCCGTCGTCGACCCCGTAGACGCTCCGCGCGTCGCCACGCGGGGTGCGGCCCGCGGCGTCGAGGGCGTTCGGGATGGCGGCGCGGCCTTCGAGGCCGCCGGGCGCGAGCGCGGGCGGGATGCCGGCGGGCGCGTTGTAGCTCTGGGCGAAGGCGGTGGTGGACAGGGCGAGCCCGAGGGAGGCGGCGAGGATCAGGCGTGCGGTCATGGGAGGCATCCGAGGTTCGATCGGTCGGCGACCCCGTGGTCGCCGACGCTCTCGGACCTAGATTTTCACCAGACCTGCCTTTAGAAAGGGCCGTGAATGCTGAAGTTTTAGCCTGATTTCCAGGGAATACCCGCCGCGGGCGGATCGAACGGGCCGGCCCAGCCGAACTCTAAGATTAAAAGGCGCATTTAATCAGATACTTAACAGAGCGATCGGTCGCCGCTGCCCTGTTATTCGGCATATGGCACGCTTCTTTCGCGGAGCGTGCGGTTCGGCACCCGGCTCGTCGCTGCGGGTGCCGGGCTAGCCCCGGCCGATGGTCGCCACGATCTGCCCGTGCGGCTCGTCGGTCGGCAGGAACACGGTGTTGGCGTTCGCAAGCCCGAACGGCGCCAGGTTGATCGGGATGTAATGCTTGTTCGGCATGGCGAACCCGATCTCGCCGACCTCGGGAATCGCGGCCAGCACCGTCTCACCCATCCGGTACATGCTGTCCTGCACGCCAAGGCTGTAGGTGGTGCCGAACACGGTGAGCAGGTGGGTGAGGATGTCGGCGTTGGCGGCGGCGTAACCGGCCGGCGGCCGCGTCCAGGTCCAGGTCGCGTCCATGGCGGTGGCGGCGATGCGGTCGGTGGTGTCGGGCAGGGTGCGGTAGCCGTCGTCGACGAAGTCGGACCAGCCCGATTGCGTGGTCTTCATGAAGGTGAAGTTGCGCAGGCCCGATTGCAGCGCGCGCGCGCGCCGGCTCGCAACGAGCCGGACGAAGCCGGTGCCGTTGGCGTCCAGCGTGAAGGTGTGGCCGTGCGGCTCGCCCGCGACGGCGTAGCGGAGCCAGCGCGTCTCCAGCCCCTCGATCGTGACCTCCTCGATCTGGGGATAGGTGTCGAGGAACACCGCCGCAACCGCCTCGACGAAGGCTTCCTTGTCGAGGGACAGGTTCTTGGCCGCGGTGACGTTGACGATGTTCTTGACGCTGTCGGTGGCGACGCAGGCGCGGTTGTCGCCCGCGGTCCAGGCGGCGTCGAAGGCGCCCTTCATCAGCACGGTGAGGGTGAGCTCGCGCGGGGTGTGGTGGTCGCCCTCGCGGGTCAACCGCATGACCCGGACGCGGCCCTTGCCGTAGGTCGAGGCGATGAGCGGCATGGAGGTCTCCGGTTCGGGTGGAGGTTCGTCGGAGCGTCTTCGCCGGATCGCGCGGACGGACGCGATCCCGCGACGGGCGTCAGTGCTCGGAGGCCGCGGCCTGGCGCAGGGCCGCGTCGCGGGCGTCGGCCGTGCTGCCGAGGCCGTTGAAGAACAGGTTGAGGACCACCGCGGCGATCGCGCAGAGCAGGATGCCGGATTCGAGCAGCGGATGCAGCGCGTGCGGCATCTGCTTGAAGAAGTTCGGCGCGACGAGCGGGATCATCCCGAAGCCGACCGAGACCGCGACGATGAACAGGTTGTTGCGGTTGCGGGCGAAGTCGACCGCCCCGAGGATGCGCGCCCCGGTGGCGCCGACCATGCCGAACATCACGAGGCCGGCGCCGCCGAGCACGCATTGCGGCACCGCCTCGACCAGGGCTGCGAGCTTCGGGATCAACCCGAGCCCGAGCATGATCACGCCGCCGACCACGGCGACGTAGCGGGTGCGCACGCCGGTGACGCCGACGAGGCCGATGTTCTGCGAGAACGAGGTGTAGGGAAACGTGTTGAACACGCCGCCGATGATCGTGCCGAGCCCGTCGCCGCGCAGGCCCTTGGTCAGGCGCCTCTCGTCGACCGGGTCGGCGCAGATCTCGGCGAGCGCCAGGAACATGCCGGTCGACTCGATCATCACCACGATCATCACGATGCACAGCGTCACCACCGAGACCGGGTCGAAGGTCGGCAGCCCGAAGGCGAAGGGGCGCACCACGTCGAACCACCCGGCGGCGGCCACGTGCGAGAGGTCGACCAGCCCGAAGACGCCGGCCACGAGCGTGCCGACGACGATCCCGATCAGCACCGAGGCGGAGGCGACGAAGCCGGTGCCGTAGCGGGTGATCGCCAGGATCACGCAGAGCACGAAGGCGGCGATCCCGAGGAAGACCGGCGCGCCGTAGCTCGGGTTGCCGACCCCGCCGGCCGCCCAGTTCACGCCGACGCGCATCAGCGAGATGCCGATGACGAGAATGATCGTGCCGGTGACCACCGGCGGGAACAGCGGCAGCAGCCGCCCGACGAGCGGCGCCACCAGGAACGCGAACAGCCCGGCGGCGATCACCGCGCCGTAGATGCCGGTGAGCCCGATCTCCGGGCTCGCGCCCATGGCGATCATCGGCGTGACGGCGGCGAAGGTCACGCCCATCATCACCGGCATGCGGATGCCGATGCCGGGCAGGCCCCAGCTCTGCACCAGGGTGGCGAGGCCGCCGGCGAACAGGTCGGCGCTCACCAGCATCGCCACCTGCTCCGGCGCCAGCTTCAGGGCGCGCCCGACGATCAGCGGCACCGCGACGGCGCCGGCATACATCACCAGCACGTGCTGGAGGCCGAGGAGCCCGAGCGCGAGGGCGCCGACCCGGGCGACCGGCGCGGTGGCGGGCCCGAGCGGCACCGGACCGCTCTCGGGCAGGACATCCGGGTGGGCCGTGCTCGACATCGGCGAACGCTCCAGCAGGCCGCCGGATCGGTCCGGCTGCCGAGGACAGATCCTCGCGCAAGGCATGTGCCAGCGCAGGCCCCGCAGGGGCGGGCGATCGCGCGGCCGACCCGCCCAACGGACGCGCCGCTTGGCCCGTTGCCTGCTACCCTCGGCCGCGAGACCCGACGCGCGAGGCCCGATGACGATTCCCCTGGCCGACCTGAACGCGATGGCGGAGGCCGACTTCGTCGCCGCCCTCGGCGCGGTGTTCGAGCACGCGCCCTGGGTGGCGCAGCGGGCGGCCGCCGCACGGCCCTTCGCCACCGTCGAGGCGCTGTACGGCGCGATGCGCGCCGCGGTGGAGACGGCGCCCGACACGGCGCGCCTCGCGCTGCTGGCGGGCCATCCCGAGCTGGCGGGCCGCGCGGCGCGCGACGGCGCCATCGCCCCCGATTCGATCGCCGAGCAGGCGGCGGCCGGGCTCGACCGGATGTCGGACGCGGAATACGCGCGCTTCGAAGCGCTCAACGCGGCCTACCGCGCGAAATTCGGCCTGCCCTTCATCCTGTGCGTCAAGCGGCACGGGCGCGCCGCGCTGCTCGCCGCCTTCGCGGCGCGTCTCGAGTCCGACGCCGCGACCGAGCGGCGGACCGCCGAGGCCGAGGTCCTCCGCATCGCCGCGATCCGCCTGAACGCGCTGGTCTCCGGCGAGGGGCCGCTCAGGACGACGGGGCGGATCTCGACGCACGTGCTCGATACGGTGAGCGGGCGCCCGGCGGCCGGCGTCGCGGTGAGCCTCCACGAGATCGTCTCGGAGACCGAGAGGGCCCTGGTGGCGCGGGCCGTGACCAATGCCGACGGGCGCACCGACGCGCCGCTCGTCGGCGGCCGGCCGGTGCCGATCGCGGTCTACGAGCTGCGCTTCGCCCTCGGCGACCATTACCGCCGGCTCGGGCTTCCGCTCGCCGAGCCGCCCTTCCTCGACGTCGTTCCGCTGCGCTTCGGCGTCGCGGAGCCGGAGGGGCACTACCACGTGCCGCTGGTGGCGACGCCGTGGAGCTTCCAGACCTATCGCGGAAGTTGAGCCGCACCGCGGAAAATCGTCTTCCTGGGGCGCACCGCGGCGGGGTTCGCGCGTTGTCGGCGCAGATCCCACGAGGAGCCGCCATGCTGCGTTCCGCCCAAGTCCTGATCCTCTCGCTCTGCCTCGGCTGCGGCCTGGCCGGCGCGGCCTCGGCCCAGTCCGTCGGCGCCCCCGCCGGGCGCGTCGCCGCGACCGCCCCGGGCGGCACGATCGGCAAGGCCGGGGCGCGCAACCGGATGGAGGCGATCCGCAGCGGCGACGCCTACGGCCGGCGCCGGATGCGCCACCACCGCCGCCACCGGCGCTGAGCCGCCCGCGCCCCTCACGCGATCACGGAGATCCCATCGATGCGCCTCGCCACCCTCACGGCCCTGACCCTCGCCGCCGGCCTCGGCCTCGGCGGCTCCGCCTTCGCCCAGTCGACGGGCGCCCCTGCGGGGCTCGACCCCGCGACGGCGCCCGGCGGCACCGAAGGGCGCGCGGGCCCACAGAACGAGATGAACGCCGTCCGCGACGGCGACGCGGTGGCGGTTCCGCCGCCGGCGGGCGGCGTCACGACGGAGGCGCCGCCGCGCCGGGACGACGTGCCGCCGCGGCCCCGCTACTGAACCGGACGCGCGGGCGGCCCCCCGCTCGCGCGCCGGAGACGGCGGCCCGCTACTGCGGCAGCTTGTCGTCGATGCCCTTCACGTACCAGTTCATGCCGAGGATCATCGGGTCGGGCGCGTCCTCGCCCGCCTTCACCGCGACCGTGCCGTCCTGCTTCGTCACCGGGCCGGCGAAGGGGTGGACCTTGCCCGACACGATGCCGGCCTTGGTCTCCTCGGCCATCGCCTTCACGTTGTCCGGCATGTTGGTGAAGGGCGCGAGCACGACCATGCCGTCCTTGATGCCGCCCCAGGTGTCGTGGCTCTTCCACGAGCCGTTGAGCACCGCCTTGGCCTCGCCGATCACGTAGCCGTCCCAGTCGTCGGTGATCGAGGTCAGCTGCGCCTTCGGGGCGAAGCGGAACTGGTCCGAGGACTGGCCGAAGGCGAGCTTGCCGGCCTTCTCGGCCTCCTGCAGCGGGGCCGCGGAATCGGTGTGCTGGGTCAGGATGTCGGCGCCCTGCGCGAGCAGGGCCTTGGCGGCCTCCGCCTCCTTGCCCGGGTCGAACCAGGTGTTCACCCAGACGATCTTGAGCTTGATGTTGGGGTTCACCGACTGCGCGCCCAGCATGAAGGCGTTGATGCCGCTCACCACCTCGGGGATCGGGAACGAGGCGATATAGCCGACCGTGCCGGACTTCGAGAGCGTGCCGGCGATCTTTCCGCAGACGTAGCGGCCCTCGTAGAAGCGGGCCGAGTAGGTCGAGACGTTGGCGCTGCGCTTGTATCCCGTGGCGTGCTCGAACTTCACGGTGGGGAATTTCTTGGCGACCTTCAGGGTCGGCTCCATGAAGCCGAACGAGGTGGTGAAGATCAGCTTGGCGCCCGAGCGCGCCAGCTTCTCGATCGAGCGCTCGCTGTCGGCCTCGGGCACGCTCTCGAGAAACGTGGTCTCGACCTTGCCGGGCATCGCCGCCTCGAGCGCCTTGCGGCTGAGGTCGTGCTGGTAGGAATAGCCGTAATCGGCCACCGGGCCGACATAGACGAAGCCGACCTTGAGCTTGTCGTCGGCCCGCGCGGCGGGTGCGAGCAGAAGAGCCGCCAGGATGGCGCCGGTGATCGTCCGCATGGTCGTCGATGTCCCCAAGGTCGATACCCCCAACATGGCCCCCGCCTTCTAGCGGTGGGGCGTGAATTCGCGGCCCAGGGCGGCGGGCGCCAGCGAGCCGCCCTGGCGCCGCCCGAGGGACAGCAAGACCAGGGCCAGGATCGTCGCAACGTAGGGCAGCGCCGACAGCGCCTGCCCCGGCAGGCCGAGGCCCGCGGCCTGGGCGTGGAGCTGGAGCACCGTCGCGCCGCCGAACAGCAGCGCCCCGGCGGCCACCCGCAGCGGGCGCCACGAGGCGAACACCACCAGCGCCAGGGCGATCCAGCCGCGCCCGGCGGTCATCCCCGGCGACCAGAACGGGGTGTAGGCGAGCGACAGGTAGGCGCCGGCGAGCCCGGCGCAGGCGCCCCCGAACAGGACCGCGAGGACGCGGACCTTGCGCACCGGCAGGCCGAGCGCGTGCGTCGCGGTGTGGTCGTCGCCGATGGCGCGCAGGACCAGCCCGGCGCGGCTCCGGCCGAGGAACCACCACACCCCGATCACCAGGGCGACCGCGACGTAGACGAAGGCGTCCTGCCCGAAGAGCAGGTCGCCGACGACCGGCAGGTCGCTCAGCCCCGCCAGGTGGAGGTGGGGCGCCGGATCGCGCTTCATCCCGACGTAGCCGGTGCCGACGAGGCCCGAGAGCCCGAGGCCGAGGATCGTCAGGGCGAGGCCCGAGGCGACCTGGTTGGCGGCGAGCCCGACCGTGAGGATCGCGAACAGCCCCGACAGCGCGAGCCCGGCGCCGGCGCCGCCGAGCGCGCCGGCGAGCGTCGAGCCCGTCTCGGTGGCGACCGCGAAGCCGGCGGCGGCGCCGAGCACCATCATCCCCTCGGTGCCGAGGTTGAGCACCCCGGAGCGCTCCGCCACCAGCTCGCCGATGGCGGCCAGGATCAGGGGCGTGGCCGCGGTCAGCACGGTGACGAGCACCATCTGGACGATGTCGAGGGTCATGGCCGCCTTCTCACCTTGCCCGGCGCCTCACGCGGTCCGCCGGGGGCCGCCCGGCACGAGCCGGACGCGGTAGCGGGCGAGCACGTCCGCCCCGAGCACGAAGGCGAGCAGCAGCCCCTGGAACGCGCGGGTGAGGTCGAGCGGCAGCTTCAGGTCGATCTGGGCCGACTCGCCGCCGATCGTGGTCAGCGCGATCACCCCGGCGGCGACCAGGATTCCCGGGGGGGACAGCCGCCCGAGGAAGGCGACGATGATCGCGGTGAAGCCGTAGCCCGGCGAGATCGTCGGCTGCAGCTGGCCGATCTTGCCGGCCACCTCGCAGATGCCGGCGAGCCCGGCCGCCGCCCCCGAGATCGCGAAGACGGCGAGCGTCAGGCGCGCGTCGCTGAAGCCCGCGAACCGCGCCGCGCGCGGCGCGGCGCCGACGACGCGGACCTCGAAGCCGAACAGCGTCCGGGCGAGGACGAGCGTCGCGACGATCACGGCGGCGAGCGCGATGAGCACGCCGGCATGCAGCGTGTCGCCCTCCATCAGGTAGGGCAGCCGCGCCGCCGGATCGAACGGCACGCTCTGCGGAAAGTTGAAGCCCGCCGGATCGCGCAACGGCCCGCGGGCCATGTAGTCGAGCAGCAGCTCCGCGACGTAGACCAGCATCAGGCTGGTCAGGATCTCCGAGACGCCGAGGCGGACCTTCAGGAGCGCCGGGATCATCGCGTAGGCGAGGCCCGCCAGCGTGCCGGCGGCCAGCATCGTCGGCAGGATCCAGGCCGTGAAGCCCTCCGCCCCTTGCGTCGCGACGCCGATCCAGCCGCCGGCCAGGCCGCCGACCACGAACTGGCCCTCGGCGCCGATGTTCCACAGGCTCGCCCGGAAGCAGAAGGCCAGCCCCGTGGCGACCAGCGCGAGCGGCGCCGCCTTCAGCGCCACCTCCTGCAGCGACCACACCTCGCTCAGCGGGATGACGAAGTAGGTCGTGAACGCGGCCCCCGGCGCGACGCCGAGCAAAGCCACCGCGATCCCGCCGACGAGCACGGCGCCGGCGAAGGCGATGACCGGCGACAGCGCCGAGAGCACGGCCGAGCGCCGGGCGCGCGGGCTCAGATCGAGGCGCATGGGAGGCTCTGAACAGTCGGAAAGAATCGCGGGCGGCTCCTCCCTCCCCCCTCTGCGGGGGAGGGCGGGCCTCGCGTCAGCGAGGGTCGGGAGAGGGGAGCGACGGTGCCGGATACGGCGCTCCCCTCTCCCCCCCTGCTGCGCAGGGTACCCTCCCCCGCCTCAGGGGAAGGGAAGAACGCCGCAGCTTCACGCATGCGATCCGCCCATCAGCAAGCCCACCGCCTCGCGGGTCGTCTCGCCCGCCGGGACCGGCTCGGAGAGGGTGCCGGCATGCAGCACCGCGATCCGGCTCGCGATCTCGAACAGCTCGTCGAGGTCCTGGCTGATCACCAGCAGCGCGGCGCCGCGGGCGGCGAGATCGATCAGCGCCTGGCGGATGCGGGCGGCGGCCGAGGCGTCGACGCCCCAGGTCGGCTGGTTGACCACCAGAACGCCGGGCTCCGCCTGGATCTCGCGCCCGACGACGAACTTCTGCAGGTTCCCGCCCGACAGGGTGCCGGCGGCGGGGTCAGGGCCGGCCTTGCGCACGTCGAAGGCCGCGATCACGGCGGCCGCGAGCGCGCGTGCCGCCCCGCGCCGGAGCAGGCCGAAGCGCGCGAGCGGCGCGGTGGCGTGGCGCGAGAGCACCGCGTTCTCGGACAGGCTCATGCCCGGGGCGGCCGCGTGGCCGTTGCGCTCCTCGGGCACGAAGGCCGCGCCGCGCCGGCGCCGCGCGTTGATATCGAGCCGCCCGACGGCCGCGCCGTCGACGACGACCGCCTCGGCCCGCGCCGCGGCGGTCTCGCCCGAGAGCGCGGAGAAGAACTCCGCCTGCCCGTTGCCGGCAACGCCGGCCACGCCGAGGATCTCGCCGCCCCGGACGGTGAGGCGGATGTCGGCGAGCGCGGTGCCGTGCAGGCCGGGCGCCGGCAGGGACAGGCGATCGAGGACGAGGCGCGGCGGGCCGAGCGCGGCGCCGGCTCGGCCGGTCACCGCGCCGACCTGCGCCCCGACCATCAGGGCCGCGAGCGAGCGGGCGCTCTCCCCCTGCGGATCGCAGGCGCCGACGACGCGCCCGTGGCGCAGGATGGTGGCGCGGGTGCACAGGCGCCGCACCTCGTCGAGCCGGTGCGAGATGTAGAGCAGCGCCCGGCCCTCGTCGCGCAGCCGCTCCAGCACGGAGAACAGCTGCTCCGCCTCGCCCGGCGTCAGCACCGAGGTCGGCTCGTCGAGGATGACGAGGCGCGGGTCCTGCAGCAGGCAGCGCACGATCTCGATGCGCTGGCGCTCCCCGGCCGAGAGCGACCAGACCGGCCGGGCGGGATCGAGGTGCAGGCCGTAGGCCGCCCCGAGCGCGGCGATCCGCTCGGCAAGCGCCCTGCCCGAGAGGGTCTTCGGCATGACGAGGGCGATGTTCTCGGCCACCGTCAGGTTCTCGCAGAGCGAGAAGTGCTGAAACACCATCCCGATGCCGATGGCGCGCGCCGCCTCGGGGTCGGGCAGCTGCACGATGTCGCCCTTGTGGGTGACGACGCCCTCCGTCGGCTCCAGCAGCCCGTAGAGGATCTTCATCAGGGTCGACTTGCCGGCGC
The DNA here is from genome assembly GCF_022829665.1 of Methylobacterium sp. E-041. NCBI lineage: Bacteria > Pseudomonadati > Pseudomonadota > Alphaproteobacteria > Hyphomicrobiales > Methylobacteriaceae > Methylobacterium > Methylobacterium sp. E-041. Next base: position 36,579 of record NZ_JAKSYQ010000284.1, read on the forward strand.
CGTTCTCGCCGAGCAGCGCGTGGATCTCGCCGGCGCGGATCTCGAGGTCGACGCCGTCGTTGGCCTTGAAGTCGCCGAAGCGCTTGACGATGCCGTAGGCCCCGTAGAGCGGCGCGGTGCCGGCGGCGGGCGACGGCACGGCCGCCATCAGGCGCCGCCGAGGAGGCTGAGGGCGAGCCGGCCGTGGTCCTCGCGCAGCTTCCGCGTGTCCATGCCGACGGGGTTTCCGTCGACCACCCGCCACCGGCCCGCGACCATCACCCGGTCGGCGCGGTGCGCGCCGCACAGCACGAGCGCGGCCAGCGGATCGTGCGCGCCGGAGAAGCGCAGCGCGTCGAGGGTGAACAGCGCGAGGTCGGCCTCGCGGCCCGGCTCGATCCGGCCGATGTCGTCGCGCCCGAGGCAGCGGGCCGAGCCCTCGGTCGCCCAGCGCAGGGCGTCGAGATGCGTCACCGCTTCGGCGCCGTAGGTCAGGCGGTTGATCATCAGGGCGTGGCGCACGCCCTCCATCAGGTTGGAGCTGTCGTTCGAGGCCGAGCCGTCGACGCCGAGGCCCACCGGCGCGCCCGCCGCCTCCAGCTCGCAGGTGCGGCACTGGCCCGAGGCCAGCGTCATGTTCGAGGTCGGGCAGTGGCAGACGCCGACGCCGGCCTTGCCGAGCCGGCGCACCTCGTCGTCGTTGAAGTGGATGCCGTGCGCGAGCCAGGCCCGCGGGCTCATCCAGCCGACCTCCTCGAGGTAGTCGACCGGCCGCTGGCCGAACATCTCCAGGCAGTAGGCGTCCTCGTCCAGCGTCTCGCCGAGATGGGTGTGGAGCTGGCAGTCGTGGCGGTCGGCGAGCGCCGCGCTCTCGCGCATCAGCCGCTTGGTGACGTTGAAGGGCGAGCACGGCGCCAGCCCGATCCGCACCATCGCGCCGGGCTTCGCGTCGTGGAACAGGTTCAGCACCCGCTCGCTGTCGGCGAGGATGGTGTCGTCGTCCTGCGTCAGGCATTCGGGCGGCAGGCCGCCGTCCTTCTCCGACAGGCTCATCGAGCCGCGGGTGACGAAGGCGCGGATGCCGAGGCTGCGCGCCTCGTCGACCTGCACGTCGACGGAATCCTCGAGCCCCTTCGGGTAGAGGTAGTGGTGGTCCCCCGCCGTGGTGCAGCCGGAGAGCAGCAGCTCGGTGTAGGCGAGCCGCGTCGCGAGCCGGAACGCATCGGGGGTGATCTTGTCCCAGACCGTGTAGAGCGCCTTCAGCCACGGGAACAGCGGCTTGTTGATCGCCAGCGGGTGGGCCCGCGTCAGCGTCTGGAAGAAGTGGTGGTGGGTGTTGATCAGCCCGGGGATGACGACGTGGCGCGACGCGTCGAAGGTCTCGTCCACCGGCGCGGCGGGCTGCGCGCCGGCCGCCACGCGCTCGACGATGCGGCTGCCCTCGACCACGATGCCGCCGCCGGCGCCCTCGGCGAGGATCGCCAGCGGATCGCGAATCCACAGGCGCCGGAGCGTTTCGTCCCCTCGGGGCCTGGCGTCGGATCCCGTCATGCCGTCTCCCATCCCGTCACGGTCGTGCGATCGGCGATCCAACCGGCGATCAGAAGATGTGGAACGCGACGCCGGCGAGGAAGCTCTTCTCTTCCGTGCCCTTGAACGTCGCCGTCTCGACGTTGCCGAACTTGTTCAGCCAGTACTGGAAGCCGATGAAGGCGTCGACCTTGTTGGGCTGGTCGTAGATCAGCTTGCCCACGTCGAGCACCAGGTTGGTGCGCGACAGGAATTCGAGGCCGCGCTTCGGGTTGAAGGCGAAGTCGGCCACGTTCTGCACGCCGCGGCCCTTGGGCAGCACGATGTTGTTGAAGCCGGTCAGGCTCAGCGGCAGGTTGGTGAAGGCGAGGGGGAAATTGTAGACCACCTCGAATTCCGGCACCACGTCGAAGCTCTGGTCGCGATCGGGCTGCAGGTTGAAGCCGTTGCGGTTCCACTCCTTGTAGGCGTGGACAGACAGGTTCAGGAACCCGGCCGGCACGTCGAAGGAGAAGTTGAGGCCGCCGACCACGTCGCGCTTCTTCGAGCCGAACGCGTCGTTCTGCGAGTTCGCGTCGAAGCCGAAGGCGAGGGAGATGTCCTTGACGATGCCCGGCAGCGTGAACGCCTTGGAGTTGGTCAGCGCGTTGAGGCTCAGGGTGCCGCGATAGAGGCCGTAGGCTTCGGTGTTGCCGTAATCGGCGAAGAACGGCGCGCCGACGCTGCCGGGCGGGTTCGTGGTGCCGGCCGGGAATTGCGACCCCGACTTGAGGATGTCGAGCGAGAAGAAGTTCGTGCCGTAGGCCCAGGCGTCGGCATGCGAGATGTTGTAGATCTGCTTGGGCGCCTCGCGGCTGACGAACGAGCCGTCGGCCTTCTGGATCTGGACGCCCGGCGACACGGTCGGGAACTGGTAGCGATAGCTGAACTGCGTGTCGGCGAAGAGGAAGAACGGCGCTTCCTTGGCCGGCGCCTCGACGGGCGCCTTGTCCTTCTTCGCGTCGAGATCGGCCGCCGCGCCGTATCCCACCAGACCGAGCGACATGGCCGCTGCAACGAGTCCCCGAGCGATCATGTCTGCCCTCTCCGTGCCGAAAATCCGGTGAGCAGGCAGCAACCGATATGCCAGCGCGTGCCACCTGGGCGAGAGGCGGCGGCCGAGTCATAATTCGGCAACAGGTTTGCCGGCCGAGCGCAGGCGCCCGCTCCGACGGGTGCGGCGGCGGCGACCCTGAAACGCGCGACGCGGCGGCCGGGCTCCCACCTCCGGCGGCGCGTCGTCCGCCGACGAACGCGCCACCGCCCATGACGTCGGCAGCATGCGCACAACATTCGAGCAATGTCGGGCAGTATTTGCGGATGCATTCCGCGCCATCGCCCGACATCGTCGCGTCGTGCGCCGCCGAGCCGGCCGCAGGACGGGAGATTCGCGCCGATGGTGACCGTGGATGCCGAGCCGGGCCCGCTGGCGATCGACCTGGCGACGACGGCGCTGGTGATCATCGACATGCAGCGCGATTTCCTGGAGCCCGGCGGCTTCGGCGAGAGCCTCGGCAACGACGTCTCGCTGCTCGCCGCCGCCGTGCCGCCGGCGCAGGCGCTGCTGGCGGCGGCGCGGCGGGCCGGCCTCCTCGTGGTCCACACCCGCGAAGGGCATCGCCCCGACCTGTCGGACGCGCCCGCCGCCAAGATCGCCCGCGGCACGCCGTCCGCCCGCATCGGCGCGCCCGGGCCGATGGGGCGCATCCTGATCCGCGGCGAGCCCGGCCACGACATCGTCGCCGACCTCGCGCCCGCCCCCGGCGAGCCGGTGGTCGACAAGCCGGGCAAGGGCGCGTTCTACGCCACCGACCTGGCCGAGATCCTGGCCGCGCGCAGCGTCGCCACGCTGCTCGTCTGCGGCGTCACCACCGAGGTCTGCGTCCACACCACCGTGCGCGAGGCCAACGACCGCGGCTACCGCTGCCTCGTGGTGTCGGATGCTTGCGGCTCGTACATCCCGGCCTTCCACGCGGCCGGCCTCGCGATGATCGTGGCGCAGGGCGGCATCTTCGGATGGGTGTCGGATTCGCACCGCGTCGTCGCCGCGATCGCCGCCGGCCGCACCGCATGATCGACCACGCCCCGAGCCGCCAAGCTTGGCCCGGTTATTGCCCGGCGAGCGCGACAGATGAAGCAGGAGTTCGTTGGATGCGTACGGTCTTGGCAAGCACCCTGTGTCTCGCGTTGCTGACGACGTCGGGCCTCGCGCAATCCTACACCGCGCCCGCGCCGACCGACGTCCCGTCGAGCGGCACGAAGAGCCTCAACAAGGCCGACCGCAAGATCGCCTGCACCCAGGAAGCCGACCGCCGCAACATGCGCGGCCTGAGCCGGCAGCAATATCGCGCCGCCTGCCGCAACCGCCCGATCCCGCGGGGCTGAGCGGCCGCGCCTTGCCGAGCGGGCGATCGGGTTCTATCCGCGCCGGGCCGTGACCGATCCACGCCCGAAGCGAGTGCCCCGGTGGACGTCCCGACACGCTACGCGCTCTACGTCACGCCGGAGCCCGGATCGGCGCTCGCCGCCTTCGGCGAGGCGGTCCTCGGCGATGCGCACCTGCCCGGATGGGACGCGGCCGCGCGCGCGGCGCTCGCCGTCGTCACCGCGGCGCCGCGGGTCTACGGCTTCCACGCGACGCTGAAGGCGCCGATGCGCCTCGCCGCGGGCCGGACCGAGGGCGACCTCCTCGCGGCCTGCGCGGCGCTGGCGCAGCCCCGCGCGCCCCTGGCGGTCGGGCCCCTCGCGGTGACCCTGCTCGGGGACTTCGTCGCCCTGGTGCCCACCGCGCCGCCGCCCGGGCTTGGCCTGCTCGCGGCCGAGTGCGTCGCCGCCCTCGACCCGTTCCGGGCCGGCCTCACCCCGGCCGAGCGGGCGCGCCGCCAGCCGGAGCGCCTCGACGCGCGCCGCCGCGCGCTCCTCGACCGCTGGGGCTATCCCCACGTCTTCGAGGCCTTCCGCTTCCACATGACCCTGACCGGCCGCCTCGCCGGCGACGCCCGCGAAACCTGGCGCGCCCGCCTCGCGGCGGCCTGCCCGCCGACGTCGCTGACGATCGACGCGATCACGCTGCTGCGCCAGGACGGCGCGGCGCCGTTCCGCCTCCTGCGCCGGATCCCGTTCGCTGCGTAGCCGCACGGCGCGCCCGTTCACGATGAAACCACGGGTCGCGGCGCGGCTGTCATCCTATCGTCGCGCGCGACGGGTCTACCGGCGCATCCCTCGCGGCGGACGGCACGCATGCTCATCGTCGATAGCCTCACGCGGCGCTACGGACCGCGCCTCGCGGTCGACCGGATCTCGCTGCGGATCGAGCCGGGCAGCTTCGTCGGGGTGATCGGGCGCTCGGGCGCCGGCAAGTCGACCTTCCTGCGCATGCTCAACCGCCTCGCCGAGCCCTCGGCCGGGCGGATCCTGTTCGACGGGCTCGACGTCACCGCGCTCCGGGGGCGCGACCTGCGCCGCTGGCGCGCCCGCTGCGCCATGGTGTTCCAGCAGTTCAACCTGGTCGGCCGCCTCGACGTGCTGACCAACGTGCTGATGGGGCGCCTCGCCCACGCCCCGAGCCACCGCGCGCTCCTGAAGCTGTGGCCGGCCGAGGACCGGGCGCGGGCGCTCGCGGCGCTCGAGGCGTTCGACATGGCGGGCTTTTCCGCCCACCGCGCCGACCAGCTCTCGGGCGGGCAGCAGCAGCGGGTCGCGATCGCCCGCGCGCTGGTGCAGGAGCCCGACATCATCCTCGCCGACGAGCCGGTGGCCTCGCTGGACCCGCGCAACACCAAGCTGGTGATGGATGCGCTCGCCGACGCCAACCGGCGCCTCGGCATCACCGTGCTGTGCAACCTGCACTCGCTCGACCTCGCCCGCGCCTATTGCGACCGGCTCGTCGGCCTCGCCGACGGCCGCGTGGTGTTCGACGGCGGCGCCTTCGACCTCACCGAGGACGTCGCCAAGCAGCTCTACGGCCTGGAGGCCGGCGAGGTGATGGACCGGGCGCCGCACGCGGTCGAGCCCGCCGCCCTCGTCGCCTGACCCCGGACGAACCCCGTGCCACGCCCCTTCCCGGAGATGATGATGCTCGACCGTCGCACCCTCGTCGGCGCCCTCGCGGGCGGCCTGGCCGCGCTCGCCCTGCAGCCCGCCCTGGCTCAGGATTGGAAGGCGACGGTGCCCGAGATCACCCTCGGCGCGATTCCCGTCGAGAACGCCACGGGCACCACCGACCGCTACGCGCCGCTCGCCGCCTACCTCACCAAGGCGCTCGGGGTGCCGGTGAAGCTGCGGGTCGCCAACGACTACGCCGCGGTGATCGAGGGCCAGCGCGCCGGCAACATCCAGATCGCCTTCTACGGCCCGGCCTCGTTCGCCCGCGCGGTGATGACGGGGGTGAAGATCGACCCGATCGTCAACCAGAAGCACGATAACGGCGCCTCGGGCTACTACTCGGTGCTCTACGTGCGCGCCGACAGCCCGTACCGGACGATCGCGGACCTGAAGGGCAGGAACCTCGCCCTGGTCGACCCGAACTCGACCTCCGGCAACCAGGCCCCGCGCTTCTTCCTCAACAAGAGCGGCCACGACGTCGACGCGCTGTTCGGCAAGACCGTCTACGCCGGCAGCCACGAGAACGCGGTGCTGGCGCTGACCCAGGGCACGGCCGACGCCGCCGCCAACCTGTGGAACTCCGAGACCGATTCCGTCGTCACCCGCATGGCCGCCAAGGGTATGCTGAAGAAGCCCGACGGCACGCCGCTGAGCCCGTCCGACTTCCGCATCGTCTTCAAGTCCGCGTTCCTGCCCGAGGGCCCGTTCGCGATGCTGTCGAGCCTGCCCGCCGACCTGAAGCGCAAGATCGTCGAGGCCTTCGTCGCTTTGCCGACCGCCGACAAGGCCGCCTTCGACCGCCTCTCCGACGGCAAGGACCTCGGCCTCACCCCGGTGACGCTGGAGGATTACCAGCCGATCATCGAGATGCTGAAGTTCAACGACGCGCAGCGCCGCAAGTCCTGATCCCGGGACCGGACGGGTCGCCGCCGTGAGCGGGCGGATCGCGCCGCTGCCGCCCGAGCGGGCGGCGGCCCTGGCCGAGGCCTACGGGCGCGCGGTCGCGTCGACCCGGCGGCGGAGCCTGGCATTCCTCGCGGTCGTCGCCGGGCTGCTGGTCCTGTCGGGCCTGATGGCCGAGGTGCGGCCAATGGTGCTCGCCGACAACATCGGCAACCTCACCGCCTATCTCGGCCGCATCCTGCCGCACCTGACCCTCGCCGACCTGCGCGGCGACCTCGCCGAATGGTACTGGGGCCTGCCGAAATGGGCGGCGCTCCTCGGCGAGACCCTGCTGATGGCCTATCTCGGCACGCTGCTCGGCGGCGTCGGCGCCTTCCTGCTGTGCTTCGGCGCGGCCGCGAACCTCGCCCGCACCCGCGCCGGCCGCTTCCTGACGCGCCGCGCCCTCGAGGTCCTGCGCACGGTGCCCGAGATCGTGTTCGCCCTGCTCTTCGTCATCGCCTTCGGCCTCGGCCCGATGGTGGGCGTGCTGGCGCTCGCCCTCCACACCACGGGGGCGCTCGGCAAGCTGTTCTCCGAGGTGGTCGAGAACATCGACATGAGGCCGGTCGAGGGGCTGACCGCATCGGGCGCCTCGCGGATCCAGGCGATCCGCTTCGCGGTGCTGCCGCAGGTGCTGTCGAGCTTCGCCTCCTACGGGCTGCTCCGCTTCGAGATCAACGTGCGCGGCGCCGGGGTGATGGGCTTCGTCGGCGCCGGCGGCATCGGCCAGGAGCTGCTGGTGGCGATCCGCAACTTCTACGACGCGGACGTGAGCGCGATCCTCCTGATGATCGTCGCGACGGTGATGGCGATCGACCTCGGCACCGAGCGGCTGCGCCACCACCTCATCGGGGCGGAGGGCGCGCGATGAGCCGGCCGCCGCGTCCCGTGGACGTCGCCGCCCTGCGCCGGCGCCACCCCGACGCGTTCCGGACCGCGTGGGGCGCGCGGCTCGCGACGCTCGCGACCCTGGCCGCCCTCCTCGGGCTCGCGGCGTTCGCGATGGTGCGCCTCGACTTCTCGGCCACCCGCATCGTGAGCGGCCTCGGGCGGCTCGCCGAGTTCTCGCTGATGATGCTGCCGCCCTCGGCCGGCGGCCGCTTCCCCGATTTCCTGCACGCGCTCGGCGAGACCCTGGCCATCGCCTTCCTCGGGACGCTGGCCGCGGCGCTGGTCGCCTTCCCGCTGGCGCTGCTCGCGGCCCGGAACGTGGTGCCGAACCCGTTCGCGCATTTCGCGGTGCGCCGCGGCCTCGACGTGGTCCGCTCGGTCGACGTGCTGATCTGGGCGCTGGTCTGGATCAACGTCGTCGGGCTCGGGCCGTTCGCCGGTGCGCTGGCCATCGCCTGCTCCGACGTCGGGGCGCTCGGCAAGCTGTTCTCGGAGGCGGTCGAGACCGTCGATCGCCGCGACGGCGAGGGCGTCGCGGCCTCCGGCGGCGGCGCGCTCCACCGCATCCGCTTCGGCCTCGTGCCCGCCGTCCTGCCGGTGCTCGGCAGCCAGGTGCTGTACTTCTTCGAATCGAACACCCGATCGGCGACGATCATCGGCATCGTCGGCGCGGGCGGCATCGGCCAGTACCTGAGCGAGTTGATCCGGGTGCTCGAGCTGCAGCAGGTCGCCTGCCTCGTGCTGATGATCCTCGTCGCCGTGGCGGCGATCGACGCCGTGTCCGGCCGGCTGCGCCGGGCGCTGATCGGCGGGCCGGCGCGATAGGCCGGGTGCCGCCTTCTTACAGGAAGCGGCCGGGGTCGAACGGCGCCAGCGGGATCTCGGGCGCCTCGCCGCCGACGAGCTGGGCGACGAGGCGCCCGGTGCGCGCCGACCCGACGAGGCCGACATGGCCGTGGCCGAAGGCGTAGACCACGTCCCCGGTGCGGCGGGCGCGGCCGATGCAGGGCCGCCCGTCCGGCATGCTCGGGCGATGGCCGAGCCACATCCGGATCCGCTCGGCCGGCACGGTCGCGGGCAGGTCCGGGAACATGCCGGTCAGGTGGTCGCGCAGGATCTCGGCGCGCTTCCAGTTCGGCGCCGCGTCGAGCCCGGCGAACTCGACCTGGCCCGCCGCGCGCAGGCCGCCGTCCATGGCGTTGACCACCATCTTGGCGTCCGAGGCCATCACCGGGGTGCGCGGCCCCGCCTCGGCGCCGGCGATCATCACGTGGTAGCCGCGCTCGCTCTCCAGCGGCAGCCGGTCGCCGAGGCTCGCGGTCAGCGCGCCCGAGCGGGCGCCGGCGGCGACCACCGCCCGGTCGCACGGGATCGCGCCGGCCTCGGTCTCCACCGCGACGAGCCGACCCGCGTCGAGGCGGAACCCGGTGGCGCGGGTGCGGGCGTAGGTCGCGCCGCGGGCGCGGGCGAGGTCGGCGAGCCCGGCGACGTAGCCGCCCGGGTCGCGGCAATGGCCCGCCTCCTCGACCATCACCCCGAAGGTGTAGCGGCGATGCAGGGTCGGCTCGCGCTGGCGCAGCTCGTCGGCCGAGAGCTCGAGCCATCGCACGCCGACCGCGCGGCGGATCGCCCAGGCCGCGGCGTCGGCCGCGAAGGCCGCCCGGTCGGGATAGACGTGCAGCAGGCCGCGCCGCTCGATCAGGTGGCCGAGGCCGGCCTCCTCGGCGAGGCCGGCATGGAGGCGGGGCGCATCCGCCAGCAGGGTGCGCATCGCCCGCGCCGTCTCGGTGATCTGCCGCCCGGTGCGCGCCGCCCAGATGTAGCGCACCAGCCAGGGCAGCACCCGGGGCAGGTAGCGCCAGCGGATGGCCAGCGGCCCGAGCGGGTCGGCGAGGTAGGACGGCACGCGCTTCCAGATGCCGGGCTCCGCCGGCGGGATCACCGAGTGCGACGAGAGCCAGCCGGCATTGCCGTAGCTCGACGCCTGCTCCCCGCCGGGCACGCCCGGATCGACCACCGTGACGCGATGGCCGGCGCGCAGGCATTCGAGCGCGCTCACGGTCCCGACCGCCCCCGAACCGATGATCACGACGTGGCGGGCCGATGGCTCGGTCATGGGTTGCGTATCCTGCCGGGGGGCGCGTGCGCCTCGCATCCGGGGTCAGTAGTCAACCCGGGCACCTGCGAGCAACGCCGCCCTCGGCGGCCCTGCCCATGCCGGGGAGCATGAGGCGTCGCCTTGCGCCGCGACGCGCTTGCTTCGAAGGCTGCCGACGAGGGAAGGGAAATTCCTTACCTCAAGCGGCCGAGGCCGCGATGGGTCCCCTCGTACGAGAGCGCAGCAAGATCACCGCGAAGGGCCAGACGACCGTCCCGAAGGCCGTGCGCCAGGCCCTGGGCGTCAGCTACGGCGGCGAGATCGCCTACGTCGTCGACGAGGGCGGCGTGCGCCTCACCCGCGTCGAGGTCGAGGAGGCGGACCCCGTGATCGAGGGATTCCTGGCCTTCCTCGCCCAGGACATGGCGCGCCGGCCGCAGGCCATCACGCCCTTCCCCGCCGATCTGATGGAGCGCATGTCGGCCCTCGCCGAGGGGATCGACGCCGATCCCGGCGCGGACATCGACGGTCCCGTGGCGCTCTGATCGATGACGGTCGTCGGCGCGTGGACGATCTTCGCCCATCCGCTGCTGCTCGACCAGCTCGAGACGCTGACCGCCGCCGTGGAGAGGGCCGAGGCCGACGACCCGGACGGGTACCGCAGGACCGCCAACGCGAAGCTGCTCGCGGTCTTGCGGAGATTGATGTTCGAGACCGTCCCGCAGGACCCGTCCCGGGCCGAGTACCGCCAGGGCGCCCCCCTCGGCGCGTCCCGAAAGCATTGGTTCCGGGCCAAGTTCGGCAACGGCCGCTTCCGCCCGTTCTTCCGCTACGACAGCCGGACCAGGATCCTGATCTATGCGTGGGTGAACGACGCGGAGACGCTGCGCACCCACGGCGCGAAGACCGACGCCTATGCCGTGTTCGAGCGGATGCTCGACATGGGCCATCCCCCCGACGATTGGGCGACGTTGCTCGCGGCGGCGTCCGCAGGGCCGCCGAAAGCGCGCCTGAAGACCGCAGCAGCGAAATAGCCGACCGACGGTCCGCAAGGGCGCCCCTGCCGGGCGCTTCGCGCGCAGGAGCGGCACTCAGGCCCGGTTCAGTCCCTCGTCGCGGCCGGCGGCATCGCCGCTAATCCACCACCAGCTCGACCCGGTCGGCGACGAACACGGAGGCCGCGGCCAGGATGCGTTCGCCGGCGGCGTCGACGTTGACGCTGGCGACCGTGAGCAGGGTCCGCCCCGGCGCCACGTCGAGGCGGCTGGCCTCCTCCGCGGTGGCGGCGCGTGCCCCGATCCGCGTCGAGAGGCGGGTGTAGTCGGCGATGCCGAACCCGGCGAAGGCGCGGGTGATCGAGCCGGAGGCGGCGTAGGCCTCGGCGAAGCCGGCGAAGCGCGGCAGCGGCAGGGCGATCCGCGCCGCCGAGATCGGGGCGTCGTCGGCCCGGTGCAGGGTCAGCATCTCGATCACCGGATCGCCGGCCGCGAGCCCCAGGGCCTCCGCCGTCTCGAGGCTCGCCGGCACCGTCGCCGCCGCGACGAGGTCGCCCCAGGCCTGGCGGCCGGCCCGGGTGACGATCTCGGAGAACCGGGTGCGCGGCCCGATCGGATAGGGGATCGGCCCCGGCTCGACGAAGGTGCCGCGCCCCTGCGTCGCCCGCACCAGGCCGCGCTCGGCCAGCGTCCCGAGGGCGCGGCGCACGGTGTGGCGGTTCACCCCGAACCGGGCCGCCAGCGCCGCCTCGGTGGGAAGCTGGCTGCCGGCCGGAAATTCGCCGCCCGCGATCGCGCCGCCGATCGCGTCGGCGATCTGGCGCCACGCGGCCAGGCCCGCGCCGCGCTCGACGGGGCCGGCGCGGGCGGATGTCACCGGGGTGTCGCTCGCCTCGTCCATGACGGATCGCATCGTCCCTTGCGTCCACGATTGGATTTATCTATACCTATAGACAAATCGGAGGCCTTCGAACGCGAATGCCGCGCGCCAGCCAAACAGCACCCGACCCGGCAACGCCAGAGGTCGAAGCCCGTCGCGCCGCGATGGCGCGTGCCGGGGCGGCCTCGCTCGCCGAGCTCGAGGCCGTTCTCGCCGAGACCGGGCTGTCCTGCGAGGCCGAGGATCTGCGCGCGCCCGAGACCGGCCTCGTCATGGCGCGCGGCCGCATCGGCGGCGACGGGCGCGCCTTCAACGTCGGCGAGGCGACGGTGACCCGGGCGGCGGTGCGCCTGCCCGGCGGCGAGACCGGCTTCGCCTACCATCTCGGCCGCGACCGTCCGCGCGCCCGGCTCGCCGCCATCCTCGACGCGCATTGGCAGCACCCGGCGCGGCGCGGGGCGGTCGAGGCCGCCCTGGCGGGGATTGCCGAACGCCGCGCCTCGGAAGCGGCCGCCGCGGCGCGAAAGATCGCGGCGACCCGGGTGAACTTCTTCACCCTGGCGCGGGGCGAGGATTGATGGCGCTCGCCCGCGGCTTCGCCGACCCGGTCCACGACGCGCAAGGGGCGTTCCGCACGCTGATGGACGCGCTCGCCCGGCCGGGCCGCATCGGGCGGTTCGCGAGCGACCTTTCTCCGCCCGCCCCGCTCACGCCGGAACTCGCCGCCGTCGCGCTGGCGCTGACCGATGCCGACACGCCGGTCTGGCTCGACGCGCCGCTCGCCGCGAACCCGGCGGTGGCCGCGTTCCTGCGCTTCCACACCGGCGCACCGATCGTCGCCGAGCCCGCCGACGCGGCCTTCGCGCTGATCGCGGATCCTGCCGCCTGCCCACCCTTCGCGGCGTTCGCACAGGGCTCGCCCGACTATCCCGACACCTCCGCCACCCTGGTGCTAGCCCTCGACCGCCTGTCCGAGGATGGCGCCGCCTTCGAAGGCCCCGGCATCCGCGGCCGCATCCGGCTCGCCGCCGCGCCGCTGCCGGCGGACTGGCCCGCGCGCCTTGCGGCGAACCACGCCGCCTTCCCGCGCGGGCTCGACCTCGTGCTCACCGCGCCGGGCGTCGTCGCCGGGCTGCCGCGCTCGTCGCGGCCCGTCCCTTCGCCCGCCCCTTCGCCCGTCCCTTCGGAGGCGTAGACCGATGTACGTGGCGGTGAAGGGCGGCGAGGCCGCGATCGACAACGCCCACCGGCTGCTCGCCGAGACGCGCCGGGGCGACCCGTCGGTGCCCGACCTCACCGTGGCGCAGATCCGCGAGCAGATGCGGCTGCTGGTCGACCGGGTGATGACCGAGGGCTCGCTCCACGATCCGGATCTGGCCGCGCTCGCCCTCAAGCAGGCCCGCGGCGACGTCGTCGAGGCGGTGTTCCTGGTCCGCGCCTACCGCACCACCCTGCCGCGCTTCGGCGCCACCCTGCCGGTGGAGACCGGGGCGATGGCGGTGTCGCGCCGGGTCTCGGCGACCTTCAAGGACCTGCCCGGCGGGCAGGTGCTCGGCCCGACCTTCGACTACACCCATCGCCTGATCGACTTCTCGCTCGCCGAGGGCATGGCGCCCGAGCCCGGCGCGGAGGCCGAGCCCGGCGCGGACGCGGCCGCCTGCCCGCGCGTGACCGACCTGCTCGGCGAGGCCGGCCTGATCGAGCCGTCGCCCCGGGACGAGGGCGCCCCCGTCGGCGACCTGACCCGCGAGCCGGTCGACTACCCGGCCGACCGTGCGGTCCGGCTGCAGACGCTGGCGCGGGGCGACGAGGGCTTCGTGCTGGCGCTGGCCTACTCGACGCAGCGCGGCTACGGCCGCACCCATCCCTTCGTCGGCGAGGTCCGCTTCGGCACCGTGGCGCTGGAGCTCGTCCCCGAGGAGCTCGGCTTCCCGGTGCAGCTCGGCGCCGTGGCGATGACCGAGTGCCAGATGCTCGCCCAGTTCCACGGCGGCGGCGACGTCCCGCCCCGGTTCACCCGCGGCTACGGGCTCGTCTTCGGCCAGGGCGAGCGCAAGGCGATGGCGATGGCCCTGGTCGACCGATCGCTGCGCGCGGCCGAGCTCGGCGAGGCGCTGGTCGCCCCGGCGCAGGACCAGGAATTCGTGCTCGCCCATTGCGACAGCCTGCAGGCGACGGGCTTCGTCGAGCACCTCAAGCTGCCACACTACGTCGACTTCCAGGCCGAGCTGGAGCTGCTGCGCCGCCTGCGCGCCGAGCACGCCGCCGCGCGGACGGGAGAGTCCGGGCCGGACGAAGCACTTCGGGAGGCCGCCGAATGAGCACGCCCGCCGCGCGGCCGGAGACCGGCTACAACTTCGCCTACCTCGACGAGGGCACCAAGCGGATGATCCGCCGGGCGATCCTCAAGGCGATCGCGATCCCCGGCTACCAGGTGCCCTTCGCCGCCCGCGAGATGCCGATGCCCTACGGCTGGGGCACCGGCGGGGTCCAGGTCACCGCCGCGATCCTGGGGGCGTCCGACGTGCTCAAGGTGATCGACCAGGGCGCCGACGACACCACGAACGCGGTCTCGATCCGGCGCTTCTTCTCGGCCACCGCCGGCATCGCCACCACCACGCGGACGGTGGAGGCCACGGTGATCCAGACCCGCCACCGCATCCCGGAGGCGCCGCTGAGGGAGGGCCAGATCCTGGTCTACCAGGTGCCGATCCCGGAGCCCCTGCGCTTCCTCGAGCCGCGCGAGACCGAGACACGCCAGCTCCACGCGCTCGCCGAGTACGGGCCGATGCACGTCAAGCTCTACGAGGACATCGCCCGCCACGGCCACATCGCCACCACCTACGCCTACCCCGTCGAGGTCGCGGGCCGCTACGTCATGGACCCGTCGCCGACGCCGAAGTTCGACAACCCGAAGATGGACGACTGCCCCGCCCTGCAGCTCTTCGGCGCCGGCCGCGAGAAGCGCATCTACGCGGTGCCGCCCTACACGCGGGTGCGCAGCCTCGACTTCGAGGACCATCCCTTCCAAATCCAACGCTTCGACCGCCCCTGCGCCCTGTGCGGGGCGGACGACGCCTACCTCGACGAGGTCGTCCTCGACGATGCCGGCGGGCGGATGTTCGTCTGCTCCGACACCGATCATTGCGAGGACCGGCGCCGGTGCGGGTTCGGGCCGGCGGCTCCCCCTCCCCCCTCTGCGGGGGAGGGGGAGCCGCGGAGCGGGTCGGGAGAGGGGAGCGCGGTATCCGGCACTGTCGCTCCCCTCTCCCGACCCTCGCTCACGCGAGGCCCACCCTCCCCCGCACCCAAGTCGGGCCTGCCCGACTTGGGCACACGGTGTGCGGATCTCGGGCAAGTCCGAGATCCGCCGGGGGGAGGGAAGAACGGAGCGGAGGAACGATCATGACCGCCCCCCTGCTCACGGTCTCCGGCCTGACCAAGCGCTACGGCGCGCGCACCGCCTGCGACGGCGTCGGCTTCACTTTGGAGGCGGGCGAGGTGCTGGCGGTGGTCGGCGAATCCGGCTCCGGCAAGTCGACCCTGCTCGGCCTGGTCGCCGGCGAGGTCGCGGCGGATGCGGGCTCGGTCGCCTACCGGATGCGCGACGGCGCCAGCCGCGACCTCGCGACCTTGAGCGCGGCCGAGCGCCGGGCGCTGATGCGCACCGACTGGGGCTTCGTGCGCCAGGACGCGTCGCAGGGCCTGCGCATGGCGGTCTCGGCCGGCGGCAACGTCGGCGAGCGGCTGATGGGGGTCGGCGAGCGCCATTACGGCCGCATCCGCGCCACCGCCCTCGACTGGCTCGGCCGCGTCGAGATCGCCGCAGACCGGATCGACGACCCGCCGACGCGGTTCTCCGGCGGCATGCGCCAGCGCCTGCAGATCGCCCGCAACCTCGTGACGAGCCCCCGCCTCGTGCTGATGGACGAGCCGACCTCGGGCCTCGACGTCTCGGTGCAGGCGCGCCTACTCGACATGGTCCGCGGGCTCGTGGCCGAGCTCGGGCTCGCGGTGATCATCGTCACCCACGACCTCGCCGTCGCCCGCCTGCTCTCGCACCGGGTGCTGGTGATGCGCCACGGCCGGGTGATCGAGACCGGGCTGACCGATCAGGTCCTCGACGACCCTCGGGCCGCCTACACCCAGCTCCTCGTCTCCTCGGTGCTCGCCGCATGACCCCGCCGCTGATCGCCTTCGAGGACGTGGGCAAGCGCTTCACCCTGCATCTGCGCGGCGGCACGGTGCTGCCGGTGATCGCGGGCGCGAGCCTCGCCGTCGCGGCGGGCGAGTGCGTGGTGCTCGGCGGCGCGTCCGGCACCGGGAAATCCTCGCTCCTGAAGATGGCCTACGGCAATTACCGCTGCGAGCACGGCGCGATCCGGATCTGGGACGGAGCCCGCACGGTGGACGTCGCCACGGCCGAGCCGCGCGCGATCCTGGCCCTGCGCCGGCACGTCGTCGCCTACGTCTCGCAGTTCCTGCGCGTGATCCCCCGCGTCGGCGCCCGCGCGATCGTCGAGGCGGCGGGCATCGAGGGCGGCCTCGCCGCCGATGTGGCGCGCGCGCGCGCCGCGGCGCTGCTCGCGCGCCTCGACCTGCCCGAGCGCCTGTGGGACCTGCCGCCGGCCACCTTCTCGGGCGGCGAGCAGCAGCGGGTGAACATCGCCCGCGGGTTGATCGCCGACCGGCCCCTCGTGCTGATGGACGAGCCGACCGCCTCGCTCGATGCCCGCAACCGCGGCGTCGTGATCGCGCTGATCCGCGAGAAGCGGGCGGCGGGCGCGGGCATCCTCGGCATCTTCCACGACGCCGACGTACGCGAGGCGGTGGCGACGCGGATCGTGGACGTGGCGGATTTCCGCGCGCCGATCGCGGCATGAGCGGGCGCGGCATGAACGGGCGCGGCATGAGCGGAGACGGCGGAGCGATGGCGGACCGGGTCGAGATCCTCGAGAACGCGCGCCTCGTCCTGGCCGACCGCGTCGTCGACGGCTGGCTCGCGATCGTGGACGGCCGCATCGCCGAGCACGGCGCGGGCCGGGCGCCGGAGCGCGGCCGGGACCTCCGCGGCGACCACCTCGTCCCCGGCCTGGTCGAGCTGCACACCGACCACCTGGAAAGCCACTACGCGCCGCGCCCCGGCGTGCGCTGGCATCCGCTGGGCGCCGTGCTCGCCTACGATGCGCAGATCGCCGCCTCGGGGATCACCACCGTGTTCGATTCGCTGCGCGCCGGCACCGACCCGGACGGCAGCGGCCTCGGCTCCGAGCTCGACGCGCTGGCGCAGGCCATCGCCGACGCGCGCGCCGCCGACCTGTTCCGGGCCGAGCACCGGACGCACCTGCGCTGCGAGATCCCGTCGGCCGACGTGATCGACACCGTCCGCGCCTTCGTCCGGCGTCATCCCGTCGGCCTGATCTCGCTGATGGATCACACGCCGGGGCAGCGGCAGTTCCGCGACATGGCGAAGTATTATCAATATGCCGGCCGCGGCGGCCGGCCGATCGAGGCGATCCGGGCCGGCACCGAGCGCAAGATCCGCGACGGCGCCGCGCTCAACGCCCGCAACCGCCCGATCCTCGTGGCGCTGGCCCGGGAGCAGGGCATCCCGCTGGCGAGCCACGACGACACGACGCTGGCCGACGTCGCCCAGTCGCGGGCCGAAGCGGTCGCGCTCGCCGAGTTCCCGACCACCCGCGAGGCGGCCGAGGCTTCGCACGCGGCCGGCATCACCGTGATGATGGGCGCGCCCAACCTGATCCGCGGCGGCTCGCATTCCGGCAACGTGGCGGCGCACGCTCTCGCCGAGGCCGGCCTGCTCAGCATCCTGTCCTCCGACTACGTGCCGGCGAGCCTGCTGATGGCGGCGTTCCAGCTGCCCGAGCGCGTGCCCGGCATCGACCTGGCCGCCGCCATCGCCACCGTCACCGCCAACCCGGCCCGCGCCACCGGCCTCGACGACCGCGGCCGGATCGCGCCCGGCCTGCGCGCCGACCTCGTCCGCGTGCGGACGGCGCAAGGGGTGCCCGTCGTCCGCGAGGTCTGGCGCGCCGGCGCGCGGGTGGTGTGATGGCGGGCGGCTTCGTCCTCGTGGTCGGCCCGAGCGGGGCCGGCAAGGACACGGTGATCGCCGCCGCGCGGGCGCAGCTGGCCGGCGACCCGCGCTTCGTCTTCCCGCGCCGCCTGGTGACCCGGCCGCCCTCGGCGCACGAGGACAACGCCGAGATCGCCGAGGCGGAGTTTTCCCGCGCCGCCGCGGCCGGCGCGTTTCCCCTGCATTGGCGCGCGCACGGCCTCGGCTACGCGATCCCGGCCGAGGCGCTGACCGAGGCCGAGCAGGGGCGGGTCGTGGTGTGCAACGTCTCGCGCCGGGTGATCGAGGCGGCGCGCCGGACGCTCCCCGGCGTCCACGTCGTGGCGATCACGGCCGCCCCCGAGATCCTGGCCGCACGGCTTGCCGCCCGCGGCCGCGCCGAGGACGGCGACCTTGCCGCGCGCCTGGCCCGCGCGGTCCCGGCGGAGGCCGACGACACCGTCGCCAACGACGGCGACCGCCGCGTCGCGGCGGCCGGCTTCGTCGCGATCCTGCGCGACCGCGCCGGACGCCGCTGACCGTCTCGACGCGGCGGCCGGCGACGCGCCGTGGCCGCCGGCGAGAGCCTGGACAGGTCTTTCGATGGGCAGGCAACCAAGCGGCGGTCGATCGGTTATTCGGGCCACCATCTGCATTGGGAAAGAAGTCGACGCCATGCCGAACCGTCTCACCCTCACCGCCGGCCTGATCGCCGCCGGCCTGCTCGCCGCTCCGCTCGGCCTGACGCATGCGGCCAAGGCCGAGTCCGACCAGAAGGAGTTCCAGCTCGCCAAGACCACCAAGGTCGGTCTCGCCCAGGCGCTGACCACGGCCGAGGCCCAGGGCGAGAAGGGCCGCGCCATCGACGCGGATTTCGAGAAGGCGGACGGCAAGAACCCGACGCATTACAGCATCAAGGTCGTCTATCCGGACGGCAAGCTCGTCGAGTACGGCATCAATGCCGACAGCGGCGCGCTCTACAAGACCGAGAACCAGCCGATCGAGCGGTACTTCACCCGCCTCAAGCCGGCCGATTTCCAGAACGCCACCACGTCGTTGAAGGACGCGCTGACGATCGCCGAGCAGAAGGCGGGCGGCGGCAAGGCCTACGAGGCCGAGGTCGAGCGCGACGGCAAGTCGGTACAGTACGAGATCAAGGTGGCGCTGGCCGACCGCGAGCAGACCGTGAAGGTCGGCCCGAACGGCAAGGTCGTCGGCGACTGATCGCCCCGGTGCGCGGCGCGGCGCCGATCGGTGCCGCGCCGATCCGCGGATCGTGATACGGGGTCTGCCGGAGGCCGGATCGATGGCGGACCCCGAGCTCAGATCTGAACGGCCGCGAGCCATGCTGCGATGAACCCGACCGCCGTCGCCGTCATGCTCGGCATCGCCACGGGCGCGATCTCCCTGCTCGTGTTCGCGATCGTCGACGGCCACCCGCTGCTCCTGGCCAGCATGGTCGCCGTGTTCATCGCGATGTTCGTGCGCTGGGGCTGACGCGCCCCCTCGTCCCGGCAGCCGTCGGCTTCGAAGACCCCGTCGATCCACCGATCTGTGGGTGCGGCGTCGGCCGCGACAGGGCGGAGCTTCACAAGGCTGTCACGCTGCTATTAGACTAAGCCCCGATGGAGAGGGCCTTTTCGTCACTTCGCGAAGGGCTGGGATCGACCGGATTGGCACCCGGACCCCGCCGCGAGCCGGATGTATCCGCCCCAGCCGGTCGCCGACCGCGCCCGGCGCGCCACGCGTGTCCCATGCCTCCGGCCGAGACGGTGCCGCCGCCGGGCCGCCGGATCCCGCGCCCGGACGCACGAGAGCCCCATCCCCCCGTCGACCCTGTCCTCGGGACAGCGCGCAATGTCGATCTCGCGCGTTGTCCCGTATGGCTTTCGTTCGAAGAGTCGCGCCGATGATGGATCTCCAGACCCTCGTCCTCAACGCGGATTACCGGCCGCTCTCCTACAACCCGCTCTCGTTGTGGAGCTGGAAGGACGCCTTCACCGCCCTGTTCCTCGACCGCGTGACGCTGGTGGCGAGCTACGACGTCGAGGCGCGCAGCCCGAGCCGGGCGCTCCGGGTGCCGAGCGTGGTGGCGCTGAAGAACTACGTCACGCTGGCCCGCAGCCCGGCCTTCACCCGCTACAACATCTACCTGCGCGACAGCTTCTCGTGCCAGTATTGCGGCCTGCGCCTGCCCTCGGGCGGCCTGACCTTCGACCACGTCAACCCGCGCTCCCGCGGCGGGCTCTCCACCTGGGAGAACGTCGTCGCCGCCTGCAGCCCGTGCAACCTGCGCAAGGCGAACCGCACCCCGCACGAGGCCGAGATGCCGCTGCTGACCGAGCCGCGCCGCCCGACCCGCTACGAGCTGCACCACCGCCAGCCCGAGTTCGACCACCGCGACTACCACCACACCTGGCTCGACTACCTGTACTGGGACAGCGAGCTGGAGAGCTGATCGGGAAAGGAGCGCGCATCCGGTCTCATCGGCACCGGCCGACGGGACCGCGTGGAGCGTGCGTCCTGAGACGCGTTCGGGCCGGTTCCCTGGCCGTGATCGGGCTCCGAGACGGGAGCGCCGAGGCCGATCCGGGCGCCGCGCGGCCATGTCGACTTCACGATGTCGTCGGTGTAGGGCCCCTGCTCCTGCGTGAAAGCTGTATCGGCACGGCCGAGAACGGCCAGGACGGCAACCCAGCAAAGCCGATGCACCCGCATCATCCGAGTTTCCTCCGAGGTCGAGGGCGAACCCTGGGCTGACCGGGTTCAGCCGAGCGGATCGGCAGCGGTTCCGTCGCCCCCCGGAGGCCGGGTCCGGTCGCGCACCGAGCGAACCGCGGCGCGGTGGCGCGCGTTCGAGCATCGACCGGACCGATCCGGGACGACCTCGAGGATGGAACCGGCATGGCAGAACCGACCCGCATCGTGATCGTCGGCGGCGGCATCGCCGGGATCACGGTGGCGACCGGCCTCGGTCGCCGCCTCGGCCGGAGCGGGGCGGCGCAGGTCACCCTGGTCGACCGGGCCCTGTCCCATGTCTGGAAGCCGATGCTGCACACCTTCGCCGCCGGCACCGCGCTGCCGGACCGGCAGAAGCTGAGCTTGCTCGCGCAGGCCAAGGCCAACCATTTCCGCTTCCGGCTCGGCTCGCTGCAGGCCGTCGACCGTGCCGCGCGGCAGCTGACCCTCGCCCCCTTCGACGCGGAGGGCGCCGGGGCGGCCCTCGCGCCGACGCAGCTCGGCTACGACGTGCTGATCCTCGCCCTCGGCAGCCGCGCGAACGATTTCGGGACGCCGGGCGTGGCCGAGCATTGCGCCACGATCGACGACCTCTCCGACGCGGAGGCGCTGCACCGGCGCCTGCGCGGGCAGGTGCTGGCGGCGCTGCGCTCGGAGGCCAGCCTGCGGATCGCCATCGTCGGCGGCGGCGCCACCGGCGTCGAGTTCGCGGCCGAGCTGAAGCACGCCGTCGACGTGATCGCCGGCTACGGCACCGGCGCCTTGCGCGAAAAGCTCCGCCTCACCCTGATCGAGAGCGGCCCGCGCCTGCTCGCCGCCTTCCCCGATCGCGTCTCCCGGGCCGCGGCGGCCACCCTGGCCGATCTCGCGGTCGACGTGCGCACCGGCGCCCTGGTGACCGGCGCCGACGCCGCGGGCTTCACGCTGAAGGACGGCGGACGGATCGAGGCCGACATCAAGGTCTGGGCCGCCGGGGTGCGCGCGCCCGCCGTGCTCGCCCGGATCGAGGGGCTCGACCGGTCGCGCACCGGCCAGCTCGTGGTCGGCGACACCCTCCAGGCCACGCGCGACCCGGCGATCTTCGCGCTCGGCGACTGCGCCGCCTGCCCGCAGCCCGGCGCGGAGCATCCGGTGCCGGCGACCGCGCAGGCGGCCCACCAGCAGGCCCGGCACCTCGTGCGCCATTTCGAGGCGTGGCGGCGCGGCGGCGCGATGGCGCCGTTCCGCTATCGCGACAAGGGCGCGCTCGTGTCCCTGGCCGACTACAACGGCTGGGGCACGCTCGGGTGCTACACCTTCGGCGGCGGCCGCCTGCGCGGCCTGTTCGCGCGGCTCGCCCACGACCTGCTCTACCGCCGGCACCAGGTCGGCCTGCTCGGCCCGTTCCGCGGCGCCCTCGCCTGGCTCGCCGATGACCTCGCCCATGCCGTCGGGCCGCCGGTGCGGCTGGATTGAGACGCCCGGTTCCGGGATCGGCCGGGCGGGCACGTCCCCGTGCGACGTCGAGCCTGCCGTCGGCCGGCCGCATTCCGGCGTCGGACCGGCTTATGCCGGCCGCTCTCCATCGTGCGGAGACGGCGCGATCAGGCCGGCCGGCACGGCGGGTGAACCGGGGCCGGATCGGGTGCCGCGGGGGGGGCGTGTCGCGGGTCAGCGGTCCAGGGGCTGGCCGTCGCGGGGCGTGATGCCCTGCGAGCGCAGCTGTTGGTTCTGGTCGTTGATCTGGATCGGGTCCACGCGACGCTGCGGCGCGCCCGGCAGCGTGATCGACGGACCGGCGACCGATTGCGCGGCAGCGGAGGGCGGGCACAGCAGCTGGCAGATCGGCACGTTGTCGGCGGTCGAGGAGCATCGCGCGACGGCGGTTCCCTGGACACAGGCGCAGCTGCACAGGGCGAGCGCCGGGACGGGCGCGATCATGATGGCAAGCGCAAGGATGACGGTTCGCATGTCGCTGGTCCTGGGTGGCGCCTCCGGAGCCTAGAGCATCATTTCGCCCGAGGCGCCATCATCCCCCATCCGCGAGGCCGACGGGGATCCGAGCCCGAGGATCGCACGGACCGAAGCGGCGCCGGCATCTCGTGGAGCGATCCGCGACGCCGGTCGCCGAGGCGCTTCCGAAGATCGAACGCCCGCTGGGTCCGACGACCCGCCCCGAGCCGTCGTGACGATTGGTGGGCGGTGAGGGACTCGAACCCCCGACCCTCTCCGTGTAAAGGGGAAGTCATATAACGGCATTAGCAATCGGGGCGCAGCTTTGAGCAGCGTTTCGCTATAGGACCCTCTCTTACATTGTGGCATAAGCGTGCATTCGATGGCGCTCGATATCGAGCGTTTGCACCCCCAGTGCGCCCCGAGATACGCCATGGCCCGTCGCGCCGACGCCTCTAACCTCGTTCGGCTCACCCGTCCCGTGGTCGCGAAGCTCACGCTTGATGCTGGGCAGAGGGAGCGGGTTTGGTGGGACGCCGAGATGCACGGCTTCGGCTACCGGCTTCGCGGGGATCGGGGGACATGGGTGACACGGCCGCCCCGCGGGGGCGGGCGGTCATCCCTCATCACCCTCGGTGCCGCGGCCCTGATCGACCTTGCCGATGCCCGGAGGCTCGCGCGCGAGCAACTGGCGAAGGCCGCGCTCGGCCAGGACACGCGGGGCGCGCGACGTGCTGAGCGCGCCGAGCGGACGGCGGCGGCCTTGACGGTGAAGGATGCCTTCGCTCGATACTCTGCCGACGCTCAGGCGCGGCTCCGGCCCTCCACGCTCGCGAACCTCCGCACGCACCTCGACGGGCACTGGAGCGGGCTCCATGCCCTGCCCCTGGCCTCGGTGCGCCGGGCGGACGTGGCCGAGCAGCTTCGCAAGATCACCAGCGGGTCGGGTCCGCAGGCCGCCCTTCGGGCACGTCGCACGCTCTCGACGGTCTACGTGTGGGCGATTGGCGAAGGCCTAACTGAAAGCAACCCGGTGGTTGGCACGAACGCACCGGCCGTCGAGGTGCGCCGCGAACGGGTGCTCACCGACGATGAACTGGCAGCGGTGTGGGCGGCCTGCCCGCCTACCAACGACTTTGGGAGGATCGTCCGGTTGCTCATCCTCACGGGCGCCCGGCGTGACGAAGTGGCAGGCCTGCGCTGGAGCGAGATCGATACGGCCGGAGAGGTGTGGCGTTTGCCGGCGGCCAGGACAAAGAACAAGCGCCCCCATGAGGTGCCGCTGAGCCCCGCCGCGCTGGAGGTATTGGAGGCGGCACCGCGGCTCGTTGGCCGGCCCTACGCCTTCGGGACTGGCCAGGGGCCGTTTTCAGGCTTCAGCCGTGCCAAGGCACGGCTAGACGAACAGCTCGGTTTCGCGGAGCCGTGGCGCGTCCACGATCTGCGCCGTACGGCGGCCTCGGGCATGCAACGGCTGGGCACGTCGGTGGAGGTCGTGGAAAAGGCTCTGAACCACGTCTCAGGCACGTTCGGCGGGATCGTCGGCGTCTATCAAAGGCACGACTACGCGGTTGAGAGGCGGGCCGCGCTAGACGCATGGGCGGCCCATGTCTTGAAACTGGCGGAACATCACTTTGCTGCCGCCAACTGACCTCCAGACAGAACTCTAGCAGAGTTTGGATGGCAATCTTTGCTCTTGCCTGATGCTATCTGAGCCGCTATGTCGGTCGGAGTTCCAGTTCAATTCTGACCTGCCAAATCTGGGTGCAGGCGGCGATCAGGCCTTCGCGATAGCGGCGGGCCGAACCCCAGGCTTCTCCGAGCCTCAGACTGGACCTTCGCATGCCTCAGAGCATCGCCACGGGCGAGAGCCGCCCGACCGACAACCATGTCATTCGCTTCAAGACCGCGTGCATCGAGGCCGGCGTCAGCGTCGCCACAATGCGCCGATACCTGTCGGCCGGGCGTGGCCCCCGCCTTGTGCGCCTGAGCGAGCGCGTACACGGGTTCCGACGCGGCGATCTTGACGCCTGGATCGAGAGCCGGATCGCCGGGTAAGCCGCAAATGCCGGCCGGCAGATCGTCGGCCGGCTAAAAGGCTAAAAGCTTCCCCTAATCCTTAGGGGAGCAAATTTGCGCAAATAAGCTCTCAACGCCACCTCCTGACTTGCGAATACTAACGCAAGCAAGAAGGTTACAAGATGGACAAGGTCAAGAACTTCCTCACCCGGAGCGAGGTGAAGGAGCGCACCGGCTGGTCGCTGAACTTCATCGACAAGCGACTGCCCCGCACCAAGATCGGCGGGAAGGTGCTGATCAAAGCCGCCGTCGTCGAGCGTGTGCTGAACGGGGAGAGCCCCGATGCGTGAGGCACAGACGATGACCGATCTACGGCTCGACTTCGGCCGCCCCGCACTGCCGGCAGACGTAGCTCTGATCTACGGCGACCCATCGGTGCTGGAGGGCCGGTGCATGGCGATCCTCCAGCATCTGTCTCGGATCACCCGGCGACGGGCGAGCGCGCTGGCCGGTGCGGTGCCGGTGCTGGCCAGCCTGGCGCGCTGCTACCTTCTGGAGCAGCGAGCGCAGGGGACGACCGGCGTCAGCGTCGGCAGCCCGGCATCAGGCGTGTCTGTCCACTTCCTGATCTACGTCCTCGACCACCTGCCGGCCGGTCTCTGGCCGCGCGAGCAAGGCGTTCTGCGGACACTGATCGACGGCGCCATCGCGACGTGGCGAGAGGCCAACCCGGGTGTCACGCCAGAGCCGGTTGTGGTCGGCATCGGCATCGTGTGATTTGGGGGGGGACAAAAAGAGCGTCGCCTCTAACTAAGCCTATGTTCAATATATCTTTTCTTATTTTTCCTTCCCTTTGAAGGGATCAAAAAGTGGGGGGGGGGGGAACTGAAGTCAAATCGGACCATCGTAGGAGCTGAACATTGCAGCAATGTACGGTCGTACATTGCTGCAATGTTCGAGAAAAATAGCATAGCGAATTGCCCTGTAGATCCCCCCCCAACTCGGCGGCGGTAAATAGCTGAAAAGAAAGGCCTAGGCCGCCAATGTCCCCCCCCAAAATGCGATCGGAAGACCTGCCGGGATACCTGCGGAAGCGGATTGAGATCGACGCCGGCCGCGAGGATGCGACGTGCTGGCACTGGACCGGAAAGTTCAAGGCGGCTCGGCAGCGATACCGGCCATATGCTTCGGCACTTAAGCATCCCGAACTGCGGCAGCACACCGGCCGGTTCACCACCGAGGCCGGCATGCCGAAGGTTCGGCTTCCCGGCTCAGGGAAGGAAGAGGATGCTCACCGGCGTATCTACGGCGAGGCAACGCTGACCCCGATCTGTGATGTGCCGACGCTGCAACGATGCGCGAACCCGCGATGCGTCAGCCCGTGGCACGTCGTGCCGGGCGTCCTAACGGCCGCTCAGCGGAAGCGGCTGGTGACAAAGGCACAGCCGGCGGCCGAGCCGGTGGCCGAGACGCTCACCGACGATGAAATGATGGCGCTTCTGAAGGCCGTGGACGGCGGCGAGGGCGTGGCCACATGGGTGAGCAAGGACAGCGCGGCCGACGAGGCTGGCATCCCGCGCGAGCAGCTCACCGACGAGGTGTGGAACCGCTACTGCATCGAGAACCCGGAGGACGATGATGCTTGATGCTGTTGCTAATAAGAACATCCCCAAGGCTAGTCTGGTATCCCTACCGCTGGCATCCGAGGCGGTGTTCACGGGCTACTTCCCATGGTCGCCCATCAGCACCACCAACCTCACCAAGTTCCTCAATGTCGACCGGGGGAACTGGGGAACTTGGCGCAATCGGGGGCTTACGCCAGAGCCGTTACCGGCCAGCTGGTTCCGGCGCGCCAGCGGCAGTCCGATCACCTACAGGATCGATAGCATCCGCGATTGGCTCGCCCGGCGGACCGGCGAACGGTACGATGCCCTGGCCGACTGGGCGGACTGCCTCTGCACCGATTTCGAGACCTCGCTTACCGAAGCCTCCGCGATCCGTACACACGCCGCGATGTACGCTCGGGCCGCCGGACCGCATGTCGGGGACGTGACGTTCACGGCGTTGGGGTTCGAGAGCTACGTCCGGTCGCTGGCGCCGGGCCGGGCCTAGTCTGGCCAAGGCAACCGGCGGGCAATTCCGAGGCTTATCGGGCGGGGAACTCAGTCGCCGGGCACCGGGCGGGCTACACGGCCAGCCCGGTGCCAATCTCTGATACGGTCGAGCCTGGGAGCGCCGTCCCGCGACGGTCGCTTCTGCCCACTCGGCGATGGCACAAAACTCCGAGAGCCGGCAGCTCGTATCTCCCGTTCGGGCATGGCTGGCACCGAGGTAGGTTGATGCCGAACCGACCCTAAGGTTAGCGAGGATGGCTCAGGATCGGCGGGACGGATGAAATGATGGGTAGGGTACGCTCGCGGCTGAAGGGCCTGCTGGTGCTCCTGTTTGCGGCTGCCGCGGTGCAGCTTATGCACTGGACTGGCGTGGATGATCCGGCTGAGAGGGTGTTCGTTGCCGCTGTCGTTGCAACGGTCGTTGTGGTCGCCCTAACGTGGTGACGCTCTGGGCGCTCAAACGACTGCGCGTGCTCGAACGCGGACCACGCAGATACAACCGCTGGGATGCGGCCAACGCTTGCCTTAAAAACCGTGGGTGGGTGACAGAGGCTCCTTGTGAAGGCGATCCAGGTAAACGCCTGATCACGATCACGCCTAGGGGGCGAGCTGCTTATGCGGCTGCCGGTCATACTGAACGCCAATCACCTCCACTGCTATAGACCGGGGCAGGACCACCGTGTCACGGCGGGTGATCCTGCCCGCTCGGCGGTGGCAGATAACACCGAGAGCCGGCGGTCTTTCTCAACGAGGCGCGGCCGGTACCAAGGCACCCTGAACGATCCGACAGGCGTCCGAGACTGTCGCGTTATCATCGCAGTAAAAGTCAAATTTTCCGAAATAATGCTAGACGGATAGTGCTTTACATTGCGCACAATTATCGCAAAAATAAGTACCACCCATGGTAATATAGTTTAGTCAAGAAATTTATTTATGTTTGTTTTGATGTTTCTTGATTGACAATCAAGGGGTGCCTTCAGCACAACCTGTGTCATTAGCCGGTACGGTCGTACTAGCAGATGACACAGGGCTCACCGTCATGGCCGAAGGTCGGTTTGTCTCCTATCTCCGGGTCTCCACCAAGCGGCAGGGCGACAGCGGTCTCGGGCTAGAGGCTCAGCGCAAGGCGGTCACCGACTTCCTTAACGGCGGGGCCTGGTCCCTGGTCACCGAGATGGTGGAGGTGGAGAGCGGCAAGCGGGCCGACCGGCCCAAGCTGACCGAGGCCCTGCGCCTGTGCCGTCTCCACAACGCTACTCTGGTGATCGCGAAACTGGATCGGCTCAGCCGTGATGCCCATTTCCTGTTGGGGCTTCAGCGAGCCGGCGTGCGCTTCGTCGCGGCTGACATGCCCGAGGCGAACGAGATGGTGGTCGGGATCATGGCGGTGGTGGCACAGGCTGAGCGAAAGATGATTTCAGCACGGACCAAGGCAGCGCTGTCCGCTGCGAAGGAGCGGGGCGTGAAGCTCGGTGGTCCGACCCATCATCTTCCGGCGCAGGCCAGCAAGGCATCAGCGGCCTCAGCCACGATCCGCTCCGCCAAGGCGCAGTCGCGAGCCGACGACTTGGCCCAAGACATAGCGGACCTACGCGCCGAGGGTGCCGTATCTCTGCGCGACCTGGCGGCTGGTCTCGGCCAACGCGGCCTCACTACGCCCAGAGGCACAGCTTGGACGGCTACCGCTGTGCGGCGCGTCCTGGAGCGGATCGGGGTGCCCAGCAGCTGAAGCTCTTCACCCAGCACCTACCGTTGGGGATGGCTGACTACCCTTTGCTACTGGCCGCATTCGCGCGACAATCGGTGCGTCGAGCCATCCTACATACTAGGATTGCATAGGGGGCAGCGTTGGTGCTTGGTCGAAGCGTGCGTCTGTATCTCGTGGATGGCTCCCCAACAGGGATCCTCACCGCGGAAATCATGAATTGGACGGGCCATGCCCTTGTGGCCCCAAGGTCCCGGCTAGGTGATGCCCTAGCTCGCGACGAGCCCACCCGAACGGGCGTCTACTTCCTAGTCGGAGATGATCCCGATCAACCAAGCAAGGCTCGCGTGTATGTTGGGGAAGGCGACAGTGTTGTTGACCGCATTAAGTCGCACTCCAAGGACCCCTCAAAGGATTTCTGGAGCCGAGCCTGTATCGTCACATCCAAGGATGCTAATCTGACCAAGGCTCACGTCCGCTATCTTGAGCACCGCTTCGTGGAGCTAACAAAGGCGGCCGACCGAGCCAACATTGCGAACGGCAACGAGCCTAGCCGCAAGGCGCTTCCCGAAAGCGATATTGCGGACATGGAGTTTTTCATATCTCAGGTTGAAGTAATACTTCCGGTGATAGGCTTCGATTTCCTGCGGCCAAAGGGCAAGATCCCAGTATCCACGAACTCGGTGGATAGTGCACAGGTGCTAAAGCCGTCTCAGGTTGAGCTGGTGCTTACCAGTGGAAAGCATGGCTACGAGGCCCACGCCATCGAGGTAGACGGAGAGATCACGGTCCTCAAAGGCTCAATGGCAACGACAAAAAGCGACTTTTCTACCAACGGCTACGCGCTGTTGCGTGAACAACTTATCAGTGATGGCCGTCTTGCAGCCTCTGTGGACCCCAGCTTCTTGGAGTTCACCAAGGACGTTACATTCGCCAGCGCCTCAGCTGCAGCGGCTGTGATCAAGAACAGGAACACCAACGGGCGGACTTCGTGGCGCCTCGTCAGCACGGGACAGACCTTAAAAGACTGGCAAGACGCTCAACTTGGCGTTTCGAGTTGATGTTGAGCTGGCGTCGAAAGTGCTAGTACATACCCGTATAAAGCCTGCGCCGGGGCTTTCATCAGAGTGTATCAATAGCCATCTCTCCTGAAGAAGATCAGGAGACAACAAGATGACCTCGCCCGCACCCACCCTCAACATCAAGATCGCCGACAAGTCCGCCGACGTGACCATGGTTTTCGGCCGCCTGAACGAGCTGGCCGAGCTGGTTGGCAGCTTCGAACGGCTCCCGGAGGTGGACTTCCATGCCCCCACCCGCACCGCCGTCCTGGACATCCTCCTGTCGCCCCGCGACGAGCGCGGCCGGCGGATCGAGAGCGAGACCGTCAACCTCCACGACCTCACCATTGAGGACGCGGAGGCGGTGCTGGACTTCGCGAAGGATCACCTCACCGATTTTTTTCTCGGGCGGCTGGAGAAGCACCTGGCCTCTCTCAAGAGCAACGGGGATCGACTGACGGGTGTCGGGTCGTCGCTGAGTGGTTTGGTGCCCTCAGCTTCGTAGACACGATCATCTTCACGCTCGGCACCAAGCCGAGCGCCCTGCCGGTCGTGTACTGGTCGCACACCCTTGAAGACTTGATCCGCCTCACGGACCTGAAGATACAATTCGAAATGGTGAAGGCGATGTCCTTCACCGAGAGTTTGCTCTTCACGGCCGGTCAGGTCTTCGGCAGCAACCAGTCCAAACCCACCGAAGACCTCAACAGCGTGTCCGACATGCTGGCATTTGCGGCGCAGATCAATGGCTGACGGCACACAGATCGATGTCGATATCGTCTTGGACGATGCGACCCTGAACACCAGCCTCGCGCGCACGGCCGAGGGCATCCGCCAGGCCGTCGCGGCGGCGCGCGGCTTGAACGACCAGTTCGCGGCCACGGTGCGATCCGTGGATCCGCTCCTCACCTCGGTGACCAGCCTGCGCCGCGAGCTGGCCGCGACCCGAGACCAGGGCGGCCTCCAGTCCGGCCTCCGGGAACAGCTCCGCACCGCCGAGGCCGACCTTCGGGCCGCGACCGCCGCCCTCACAGCGGCCCGCACCGCCGCGTCAGCGCCGAGCCCGGCATCAGGATCGGGCCAGGGCGGTGCCAGTGGCGTCCCGCCCCTCTCCCCCGGTGGTTCACCAGGTGGTGGAGGTGGAGGTGGAGGCGGCGGCGGCCACGGTGCCGGCGGTCTGTTCCCGCTCCAGGCGCAGATCGCGGCGAACTACGCCACCATCGGTGCCGGGATCACGGTGCTGCGCGCCGGGCTGAAGGACATCGCCGAGTTCGATGACAAGCTCCGCCAGTTCCAGGCGATCACCGAGACGACCAACACCGAGATGGTCACCTTCCGGGACCGGCTCCTGGACGTGGCCGCGACCTCGCGCTTTAGCGTAACCGAGCTGGCCGCTGTCTCGATCCAGCTCGGCCAGATCGGCCTCTCGGCCCGAGGCGTCGGCCAGACCCTGAAGCCGGTGCTGGACCTGGCCGCCGCGTCCGGGTCCACCCTCCAGCAATCGGTGGAGGCCATCACCTCGGTTCTCGGTGCCTACAACCTGGAGGCCTCGCGCTCGGGCGACGTGGCGGACGTGTTCGTGGGTGCCCTGAACCGCACCAAGCTCGGGATGGAACAGCTCCAGCTCGGCGTGAGCTATGCCGCCAACGTGGCCCGAGACAGTGGGGTGTCCTTCACCGAGCTGACGGCCGCCCTCGGTGGCATGGCGCAGGCCGGCATCCGCTCGGGCTCGACGCTCGGCACCGGCCTCCGGCAGTTCTTCCAGGAGTTCACCGCCCCCACCGACAAGCTGAAGGACGGCCTGCGCCAGGTCGGCCTGTCCATGGCGGACGTGGACCTCCGGGCCAACGGCCTCATCGGCGTGATCGAGAACCTGCGCCGGGCCGGCTTCGGCACCAGCGAGGCCCTGCGATCCCTGGACCTCCGGGCGGCCTCGGCGTTCTCGGCCATGCTCGGCCAGCTCGACACCATCCGCCAGCTCGGGGGCGACCTCACCTTGTCCAACGCGGCGGCCGAGGGGGCGGCCAAAGCCAACGAGAGCCTGACGGCCAGCCTCACCCGGTTCGGCAACGTCTCCTTCGCGCTCCTGGACCGGAGCCTCCGGCCGATGGTCACCGGGCTCACCAACGCGGTGGATGGCGCGGCGGCCCTAGCCGATGCGGCCGGCAAGCTCGGCATCGTGCTTCCGGTGGTCGGCACCGGCCTCGGGGCCATCGCGGTGGCCGCCGCCGGCTTGCGCCTCGGCACGCTCGCAGCCAGCCTCGCCCCGCTCCTGGCGGGTCTCGCCAACCCGGCGGTGCTGGCCCTCGCGGCGGCCGGCGCGGCTATCGGTGGTGGCGTCTACCTCGCCCGGATCATGTCCGACACCGAGCGCGCGAAGGACGCGCTGGACCAGGTGCGGGCCGTCCGTAACGAGGTGCAGGCGCAGGCGCAGTCTGTCGAGACTGGCATCACCGGGGTGGATCAGCAGCTCGGCATCCTGATGGAGCGCCGGGAGAAGCTGAACGCTGACCCCGTGCTCCGCCGGAACACGATCCTGGAGGCACAGAAGGCGTTCGGCGACCTCGGGCTGTCCATCTCGGCCAACGCCGCATCGGTCGATGAGCTGGTGGCGGCCTACCGGCGCCTGCGCACCGAGCTTCAGGGCCAGAACACCGAACTCCTCCAGCGCCAGTTCGCGGTGACCGCGAAGGAGCTAAACGCCCTGGTCACCAAGGGTCGGGTGGATCGGCGCGGCGCGGACCAGCGCATCACAGATGCGCTCGGTGCCAATATCGGGCCGAGCCCGGCGCTCGGCATGGAGGGCGCGATCATCCCGGAGGCGCCACGCGCCACCGACGACCAGATGCTTCAGCGCGCCGGTCTGTCGGCCCTGAAGCCGTTGCTCGACGTGATCCGCAACCCGGCTTCGCTCGGGAAGGACGATCCGCTCGGGGTGTCGCGCTATCAGCAGATCATCCTGGACCAGCGCCAGCGGCTGGAGCGCGAGGCCGCGCCCCTGCGCCTGGACGCATCGGACCCGCGCCGCCTGGCGGCCCTTACCGACACCCTGGACAAGCTCGACAAGATCGCGGTGCTGTTCTCGGATGCGGTGAAAACCAACGCCGGGACCATCGCGGCGCAGGGCAAGCTCACCGAGCTGGACGCGCGGGCCAACGTCTCGCGCCTTCAGCAGGCCCCGGAGTTCCAGGCGTTCGGCCAGCGGAGCGCCGACCTCCAGGCCGGGCTGGCCGAGCGAAGCCGGGCCGTGGAGGGCAACCGGAGCCTGTCCGGCACCGAGAAGAAGGCCGGCATCGTCGCCGCGATCCGAGACACCCAAGCCGACGCCGCGCGCCTGGAGGCCGAGTTCAGCACCTACCTGGACGGTCTGAAGGCGGCCGGCGCCGCCGACAAGACGGTCACCGAGGCTGGTGCCCGGATCACCGACCAGCTCAAGAGCCTCCGGCGCGGCGTGACGAAGGAACTGGACGAGATCGCTGCCTCGATCCGCCCGGACCTCACGCGCGAGCTTCAGGCCGAGCGGAAGAACACCGCCGCGCAGATCGACACGCTGATGAAGCGGGCCGGCACCACCCGAGACACGGCCGAGCCGGCCGAGATCGAGGCGCAGGTGAAGGCCCTGGTCGAGCGCCAACGCGGCATCGCCCGGCGGTTAATCGAGGCCGAGACCGCCAACCCGGATGAGGTAGACAGCCGGCCCGAGTTGAAGGAGCGCCTGGCGCAGGCCAACGAGGAGCTGGACGCGCGCCTGGCCGGCTACACCGACCGCGTGGCGGAGGCTCGGAAGCGGATCACCGAGAGCCTGCTAGCATCGCAGGAACGGGCGCTCGGCCGACAGAAGGCTGTTCTTGACGCGCAGGTGGCGCAGCTCGACAAGCAAATCCGCGATCCGGCCACCACCGTGGACAAGGCGGCCGAGCTGGCCGCGAAGGTCCGCGACCTCCTTCAGCAGGGCATCGACATCGTGGACCGGCAGGCCAGCCTGCGCCTGACCCGCGAGGCCGTCACCGCGCCGACCGGGTTCAACCGCGCACCGGCTCTTGGTGAGGAGGCCAACGCCGTCGCTCGCCAGGTGGCGGACGCGGCAGAGGGAGCCGGACGGAATGACCGGCTCCGCACCCTCCTCCGGTTCGGATCGTTCGAGAGCGACTTCAACCCTCAGGCCGTCAGCTCGACGGGCGCCAAGGGCGTGTTCCAGTTCACCAAGGGCACGGCGGGCGACTACGGCCTGGCCGACCCCACCAACGTGGCGCAGTCGGCCCTGGCCGCGATCCGCTACTTTGACGCCATCGACAAGACCCTCCGGGGCAAGGGCCTGAACCTCTCGGATGACAACCGCTACGTCCTGTACAACCAGGGCGAGACCGGAGGCTCGGCGCTCCTGGCCAACCCGAACAAGGGCGCGATCCAGGCCCTGATGGATGCCGGGGTGAACGCGGCCCGAGCGTCCCAAGCCATCACCGCCAACGGTGGCCGGGAGGGTGACACCTCCGCCGAGTTCACGGCTCGGCTTCTGGCCGCGTTCAACGCGAAGGCCGCCAAGGCCGACCGCCTGGTGACCCCTACCGGGGAGGCCTTAGACGAAGGCGAGGCCGCCGGCCGGAAGGCTCGGGCCGAGGCCGTGACGGCTGATGCCTCCAATGAGCGGGCCATCCGCCAGAAGCGCTTGGCCCTCCGGCAACGCGAGCTCGCTCGGGATGAGCAGGGCCTGTCCGACCAGCTCGCGCTGGACAAGCGGGCCGTGGGCCGGACGGCCGACCTCGCGCCGGCCACCCGGACCATCACCGACCTGGCCGGGCTCCGGGACAAGGATCTGGAGCGCGAGAAGACCAGCGACCGCTTCACCGCCCTGGCGCCCGATGAACAGGGCGACCAGGTGGCCCGCATCCAGCGGTCCTATGCCGACCGGGCCGCCAAGCTGGTGGAGGAGAACGCCAAGGCCATCGGTGAGGCCACGCTGAAGACCTACCGGGAGGAGGCCGACCGCACCAAGGCGCGGGCCGACTACCTCAAGAGCGATGAGACCTCGGGCAAGGTCTCGGCCGCCGAGGTGCAGGCCGCCGAGGCCGCCGCGCGCCAAGCCGCCGAACGCCTGAAGCTGGAGGGCCAGGCCGCCGCGATCCGGGCGGAGGAGCTGGCCCTTGAACAGCAGCTCGCGCAGCTCCGGGACAAGGGCCTCCTGTCCGAGACCGGCCGGGCCGCGATCCAGGAGCGCATCACCGAGCTGAAGAAGAAGGAGGCCGAGTACGGCGCCAACGCCAGCCTCCAGAAGGGGGTGGAGAAGCGCGGGGATGACTACGGCGCGGCCCTCAGCCGGGGCTCGCTCGACTTCTTCACGTCGGCCGGGATGATCGACCGCAAGACCGGCGAGTTCAAGACGGCGGCACAGGAGATGGCCGGGTACTGGCAGCAGTCGCTGTCCGGCATGTCCAACAGCATGTCGACCCTGTTCACCGGGTTGGCCACCGGCACCATCAAGGGGAAGGATGCCTTCAAGAGCTTCGCCACCTCGATCCTGACGGACATGGCGCAGATCGCGTCCAAGGCCCTGTCCAACCAGATCATGCGGTCCCTGTTCGGCGACATGATCGGGGGTGGTAGCACCACCAGCGGAGGCGGTCTCGGCTCGATCCTCAGCAGCTTTTTCGGGGACGGCTCCACCCCGGCACCAGGCATGGCGACCGGCGGCATGGTCACGGGCGGGGTGCCGAACCGGGATAGCGTCCCCCGGACCCTCATGCCTGGTGAGTTCGTCCTGAAGCGCTCGGCCGTGGACGTGATCGGCCGGGAGAGCCTGGATCGCATGAACGCCATGGGTGCGGGCGTGATGGCGAAGGCGCCCCCGGTGGAGCGCGAGCGCTTCGGCAGCTCGGCCCGAGCCGAGACCTCGGTCTATGTCGTGGACCGGGACCAGGTGCCGCCGCCGAGCCGCAACGAGATCATCCACATGATCGGGGACGATATCCAGCGCGGCGGCTCGATCCGACAGTTGGTGAAGCGAGTGGCAGCGGGAGGATAGCGAGCTTATGCTCTCACAGCTCACTCGCCCCCTGAACACCTTAAGGCTATGGCCTTAGAAATATAGCTTTTAGCACCAGCAATATTGCGCTGGGCGATACCATCTTGAGCTTGAGAACATGCGCCACCGTCTCAATAAAATCGTTGGGCTTAACGTCGTCCAGACTGGAGTGCAAAGAAAAGGCTTCTTCAGGGAGGTTTCGAAGATTTACTTTTCTTTCATAAATCTGCGCAGCGCGATATCCAATATCAAAGGCAAGATATTCCCGGCCATACTTCATCATGAATTCTTTGTCTTCATCAAGATCCCCCTCAAAAACAAAGTTTGATATTGGGGACGATCTGCGAAGCCAGTGAATGAGGTATGCGGCACACTTTAGATGGTCAGGACGGTCCAGCTTCTCCTCAACTTTATCAAGTCGCTTGAGGTCCTGGGTCCACTCAAAGAAGGCATCCAGTGCATTCCTCTTGTTCCAATGGAACATCACACCCATTTCTTCGGCGCGATCAGAAAAATCGTGAAATATCTCCAGTTCGAAAGTATCTTTGTCTTGAATGCGCTCAAAGAAGTCGCCGGTAATACCTTTGCGAGCGCTGTCGTCCATGATTGGCCCCGAACAATAATAAAAGGCGCAGCTACGAAGCTGCGCCTGAACCTAAGATAGAACGGGAGGAGGATTAGTTTTTCTTGCCAGCACTCGCCGACTGCCGCCGCCAAGAACCCTTTAGGTTCGACTTTCCTTCGACCTCAACGCGCTTATTCGCGCGGAAGCCATAAGGCGACGCACTGAACTGGTTCAGGTAGTCAGCGTCGGTTTTCTGGGTGGCAGTGTCGGCCATACGTCCTGTTCCCACTGACGGCAGCGATCGAGCTGTTTCAGCGCCTGAGGCGGTGGTTGTCGAGGTGCACATAACCGAAAATTTCACATTGTCCACTCTAGTTCCCGATGTGTCACAGGTGCGTTAGGCGAACGTGAACGTCGGCAGTCCATTGGAACGCATGAGGCGCGCAGTCCCGCGTCTCAACCGTGATCCCGCATCCGTACGCCGGCTCCCCCGCCGTTCTCTGGAATGAACTGAACGCCGGCCGCCTCCAGCGTAGCGCGCATCTTGTCCATGCTGCTTACGCGCGCATCCTGTCCGGCCTCGAAGCGGTTCACCGTGTTCACTCCGACCCCCGCTTCGCGTGCTAGATCCTGAGTGCTCCACGCCAGGGCAGCGCGAGCCATGCGGCATTGAAACGGCTTCATGAGGGTGATTTATCAC
Source organism: Methylobacterium sp. E-041 (assembly GCF_022829665.1). NCBI lineage: Bacteria > Pseudomonadati > Pseudomonadota > Alphaproteobacteria > Hyphomicrobiales > Methylobacteriaceae > Methylobacterium > Methylobacterium sp. E-041. The sequence goes on from NZ_JAKSYQ010000284.1 coordinate 72,970, forward strand.
CATATGAGGTTGACATCAAATCATCTAGGGTTACACCATATATGGTGATTTTATCACCATTAGGTGAACTCGATGCCCCTCAGAACCTCGTTCTCCTGGTCGAACGCCATGCGATCCCCCCCGGATCGACCCGGTGGCCGCTCAGGCCTACCGGGCCACCGTCAACGCCGCTCGGATCGAGACCATCCGCTCCCAAAGCGGAGCCCGCGCGAAGCTCTGGACCATGGCCGGCGGCTTCGACCGCCGCGCGATCATGGCCTTCGCGGTCGGTAACGCTCGGTGTGAGCGCGGCACGTGGCGCGAGCGGATGGCCGAGGCACTGAAGCACGCTTGGGCCTGCGCTCATGCAGCTCGTCGCGCCGGGGCGCACTGATGACGCGCCGCGCCCTCATCGAAGACGCCGTGGAACGGCTTCTAGCCATGCTCGACGCGCTCGACTGCGACCCGGACCTCGAAGACGGGGCCGACGACGAGCCGTCCCTCGGTGCCCCCGAGAACCACCACGCCTCGCAGGTCGGATGGATACGCGGCAGCGACACCGACCGGGAGGCAGCATGACCCCCACCAACACCAACGCCGGAGCCGAGACCATGACCGTCAACGAAGCCGTCGCCGCGATGCTCGCCCTCTACGCCACTCCCGGCACGTGGGTGCAGGCAGGGATCGCTCAGGACGCCGCCGGGCGCCCCGTGGAGGCCGAGAGCCTGGAGGCGGTCGCGTGGTCGCTGGAGGGCGCCATGTATCGCGTGGTGGGCGACCCTGACGCAAAGGGGATCACCAAGACCGAGTGGCAGCGCCGAATTGCGTTGGTGGCGGCGGTGATGGGAGCCTTCGACGTGGACCTTATGGCCTTCAACGATGCTGCCCGCCACCAACGTGCCGTGGTCTCGGTGCTGCGGGCGGAACTCAGCTGCGAGAGGATGCCAACCTAGTGTTGCATTTCTGCCGCAACTCACAGCTGCGTGATCTTGAAAGGGTGGCGCTGGTTGCGCCCCGCAACCTGACATGCCTTTCTGCTCATCGACAAGTCGAGAGAAGAAAAATGATCAGCCGGGGAATGGTTTCTGTAGTCGCAGTTGCGATTGCGGCGGGCGCATGCGTGCCTAAAGAGAAAATGGCCTTTAATGCAGGGCCGCAGCAACAGACCATCGTCCGGGATGGACGGAACGCCATCCTGTCCAAGAAAAAGAATTCAACCGTCGTCGTTAGCCCGGCGTCGCGAGACATCGCTCGCGGCAGCCGTCCGGTGTTCGTAGTAGGCATTCAGAACAACGGCCGGACGCCGGGCGATTTCCGTGTTGCTCAGGTCTCTGTTGTTCAGATCCAGAACGGTGCCCCGGCTCGTGCCATGCCGGTGGTAACCTACGATCAACTCGTCACCGAAGAGCGTACCCGCCAAATCGTTGGCGCGCTTCTGGTAGGCGTGGCAGCAGCTGGCAACTCGGTAGCAGCACAAAACGCGAGCTACACCAATCGTGGAAACTACAGCCCGATCGCAGGCGCCATCAATGGTGCCCGCGCAGATGCTCAAAACGCTGCCATGATCGATGGCGCAATCGTGTCGAGCCAAATGAACTTGGCTGCCCTCGAGCAGAATGTGATCAAGGACAATACGCTCATGCCCGGCGAGTGGGTCGGCGGCCAGCTCCACATCGAGCCGCCCCAGGCTGAGGCGTCCGGAGCGACCAAGACTTACGTGATCACCGTCCCAGTTGGTGATGAGATCCATGAGATCACGGTCGCGCAAGGCAACGCCGCGTAGGCGGCGACACGTCCCCGTTACCGCCCCCGCGTTGGCTGCCTCAGCCGGACGCGGGGTTCGCCTGTGGGCTATCGCTTGGACAGTGCTAGCAGTTGGTGCGGGGTGGCTCTTACTGCCCAGACTGAATGCTCCGGTACCGGCTCTCCCGCCGCCAAGGGCTGCGGTGGCTGTCGTTCAGCCGGTAAACCTGCCGCCCTCGCCGCCCGCTTCGGTGACGGCCCCGGCCCCGGCGGCTCCCGAAACCCTGTACGTGATTGGGAAGCGCGTGCCGTTGCGCGACGACGGCCGCGCCGGGTCGCCGATCCTGGATCGGCTGGCATCCGAGCAAGCGGTCATGGTGATCGAACGCCGCGAGGAATGGGTGCGGGTGCGGCACAGCCTCACCCAACGCGAAGGGTGGATCCAGGCCAAGCGCCTCACCGCCACAGCCCCGCCGGCCGTAGACGAAAACCCGAAGTCGAAGCCGCCCAGCGTCGGGCCTGTGCTGTCCACCGCGGCCATCGCCAAGGCGCTGATAGCGGCCTCGCTGGCGTCCTACCCAAGTTCGTGCGCATGCCCCTACCAAACCGACCGCGGCGGTCGATCCTGCGGGCGCCGGAGCGCCTATTCGCGACCTAGCGGGTATTCGCCGCTCTGCTACACCACCGACATTACGCACGAGATGGTCGCCGAGTACCGCGCGAGCCACTGAGACCAGCGTCCCGCACGTCGGTGAAGGCCTTCTCCAACACCGGACGCCCGGTGCCGGCCCAGAGCCCTGATGCGGTCGCGTGGTCCCTCGAAGGCGCCCTGTACTGCGTGGTGAGCGATCCCGACGCGGATGGGATCGCCGAGGCCGAGTGGTGGCGCCGGGAGGCGCTGGCGAGCGCCGTGTTCAAGGCCTGCGGCGTTGATCTGATGGCTTTCAACGAGGCAGCCCACCGCCAAGACGTGGTGATCGCGGTGCGGCGCTGTGCACACGCTCCATGAACGAAAAAGGCCGCCCGAAGGGCGGCCTAGAACTTAACTAAATGGCGGTTCCGTCAGCCAAATTTGCGCTGACGCTCTTGGCCATCACAGTTCGGGGTCATGCTGCGGGGCTTGCGATGGAAGGCGGCCTTCACAGCGTCGTCCTTCATCCACGCACGCAGATAACCCTTGGTGCGCTCCTCAGCGGATTGCATCAGTTCGATCTGTTCGTCGCGTTTCATAGCACCTGCTCCAACGAGACAACCATTAGCCGCTACGTCCACCGTGTCAACGACATCAAGCCGGACGGCGTTCCGCAAACCAAACCCAGCGGCCGTGATACGGATCGCACGTCCGCACGTCATAGCCGCTCACGTCAAACACGTTCGCGATAAGGAAGTGTTTAACCAGCGCCTTATCCGGCGGGCGCTCTTCGTGGGTGAACCACCGAACCGTATCAGGCTCGGCGCTCTTCAGAAGCCCTTCGGTAAGGGTAAGAACCGCCGCCAAGATCGCCTTGCGATCTTCGCTCTGAGTTATGAAGCGGGTTTCCCTACCGCTCCAATGTACGCACTCTTCGCCGGTTTCGGTATCCCCTTCGACGACGTGGAAAAAATATTTCGTGTCTCCGCCAGGCAGCGGTTCAAAACCCACCGCCATTGTGTAGACCTTGGTAGATGCGTCATCGTATCCGATGCTCAAGGCCGCTAGGCTCCCCGACCCGCGCTTGAAAATTTCAACGTTGAAATCGTCTTCTCGGACGGTGCACACAAACGGCAAGAATCTACTCCCATCTTCGGTGCAACCTTACCGCTCTATATCGTCCTGTGAGCTGCCTGCCTACTGTTACCCGAGCGGGTAACTTCGCAACTGGGCTACGCTTCAGTCCCACACGCCCGTGAATGCCCTAGCTAGAACGAGACGGTCTGCCGCAGACAGACGTAGATGAGCCACGTCAGCTAGATAGATCGCAGAGCCGTTTCGAGTTCATAGCGGCTCGTGCGGGGCGAAGGCGCATCGCTCGCTGTGGCGATGGCTCAACATAAGCCGCGTAACGCTCGGTACGCCTATTTTTGACCTTGAGTTTGTCAAGAACTGATGGGAACGGTCCACAGAAATCTGGCGCAGTTGCAACCGTGCCGATGGAGGAGATCGTGACGCCTCAGCAGTTCATCGACCGCTGGAAGCCGGTAGCTCTATCCGAGCGTGCTGCAGCCCAATCTCACTTTAACGATCTCTGTCGGCTGCTTGACCATCCAACGCCGATTGAGGCCGACCCCCGTGGGGAGAGCTTCGCGTTCGAGAAAGGCTTACAGAAGTCCGGCGGCGGCCTCGGTTTCGCCGATGTGTGGAAGCGCGAGCATTTCGCCTGGGAGTACAAAAAGAAGCGGGCAAACCTTGATGATGCTCTCGGCCAGCTCGCACGCTACGCACTGGCCCTGGAAAGCCCGCCGCTGCACATCGCCTGCGACACGAACGAGTTCCGCATCGTCACTGCGTGGACCAACACCGCCCCGTACCCGTACACGATCAAACTCGACGAACTGAGGGATCCCGCGAAGCTCGAAATCTTACGCGCGGCCTTCCACGAGCCTGCCAAACTTCGGAAGGGTCGCAGCCGGGCGGATCTGACACGCAAGGCCGCCGACCGTTTCTCCAGCATCGCTGTACGCCTGCGCGACCGCGGCCACGCCCCTGAGGCGGTCGCCCACCTCGTCAACCGCCTCGCCTTCCTGTTCTTCGCTGAGGATGTTCGCCTGTTGCCCAAAGACTACTTCCGGCGCGCGCTGGAGGAGGTTGCCTTGCGCCCGCACGAGACGCAGGGCTTGTTCGACGGCCTGTTCGCTGTACTGCGCAAGGGCGGCCGGTTCGGGCTGGAGCGCTTGCCGCACATCAACGGCGGCCTATTCGACGACCAACCCGCGTTGCCGCTCGACGAAGGCGACGTGCAATTGCTGGTCGAGGCCGGGCGCCAGGACTGGGCGCACATCGACCCATCGATCTTCGGCACGTTGTTCGAGCGGTTCCTAGACCCCGACAAGCGCGCCCAGATCGGCGCGCACTACACCGACGCTGAGAAGATCCTACGCATTATCGAGCCAGTGCTCATGCGTCCGCTGCGTGCAGAGTGGGAGACGACCCGGGCGGACATCGAGCGGCTGACCGACCGGGCGCGCAAGAAGGGATCAAAGGCTAAGGAGTGGCAGCAGGCCGAGGAATGCCGCTCGGTGTTTCTTGAGCGGCTGCGGATGCTGGAAATCCTCGACCCTGCATGCGGATCGGGCAACTTCCTGTACATGGCGTTGCACGCGGTAAAGGATCTGGAGCACTCCGCCAATCAGGAGTGCGAGATCTACGGCCTGCCGCCGCGCATGCCGATGGTTGGGCCAGAGATCCTACGTGGGTTGGAGGTCAACCCGCTGGCGGCAGAGTTGGCGCGGACCACAGTCTGGATCGGTGATATCCAGTGGGCGGTGCGCAACGGCTTCTACGCACGGCCGGAGCCGATCCTACGGCGGCTCGATACGATTGAGTGTCGCGATGCACTGATCGACGACGGGGCAGAGGCCACAGGGTCTACGTCGGTGCCCCCGGCGGAGGCAGCCTGGCCGCGGGCTGAGTTCATCGTCGGCAACCCCCCGTTCCTTGGGGGCAAGATGCTGCGCCGGAACCTGGGCGATGCGCCCGTGGAGACACTATTTGACACCTACCGCGGGCGCGTGCCCGCCGAGGCCGACCTTGTGACCTACTGGTTCGAGAAGGCTCGCGCTCAGGTTGAGCGAGGCGACGCGCGCCGGGTCGGGCTGGTTACAACGAACTCGATACGTGGCGGAGCCAATCGCCGGGTCCTGGAGCGCATCTCCGCCGATATGCCGATCTTCTCGGCTTGGGCGGACGAGCCGTGGATCGTGGACGGGGCGGCGGTGCGGGTATCGCTCGTGTGCTTCGGCCAGACCCTGCCGGGCGAGCAGATCGAGTTGGACGGCCAGCCAGCCGAGTGCATCAACCCGGACTTGAGTGGGGCGTGCGCAGATCTGAGCAGTGTGCGGCGGCTGGCGGAGAACCGCGGCGTAGCCTTCATGGGAAATACCAAAGGAGGGGCGTTCGACGTGCCCGGCGACATGGCCAGGGCGTGGTTGGCTGCGCCGCTCAACGTCAATGGGCGCCCCAACGCGGACGAACTGCGGCCATGGATCAACGGGCTAGACATCGCTCGGCGCCCGCGGGACATGTGGATCATCGACTTCAACGCGATGGGCAGCGACAACGAGGCAGCCTTCTACGAGGGGCCGTTCGCGCACGTAGTGGCGCATGTGAGGCCCGAGCGCATGAAGAACCGGCGCGAGGTGTATGCTCGGAATTGGTGGAAGCATGTTGAGGCGCGCCCTCGGATGACACAGGCGTTGCGCGGCTTGTCACGCCATTTGGTTACCCCGCGAGTGGCGAAGCATCGTATCTTTACGTGGTCCTACGGTCGGACAGTACCCGATTGCCGCTTGTTCGCGTTTGCTAGGGCCGACGACTACTTCTCAGGCATGGTACAAAGCCAATTCCACGAAAGCTGGTCGCTCAAAACCTGTTCTTGGCACGGGGTTGGCAACGACCCCACTTACAACAGTGAGACGTGCTTCGAGACGTTCCCTTTCCCGGCGGGGTTGGCCCCTGATTGCCCACTGGCCGCTGTGCAAGCGGACCCCCGCGCCGCACGGGTCGAGCACGCTGCCAAGCGGCTGGAGACCCTTCGTCGGGCTTGGCTCGACCCTGCAGATCTCGTTAGCACGGAGCCAGAAGTGGTGCCTGGATACCCCGACAGGCTCACCCCGAAGAACGCCGACGCGGAGGTCACGCTTAAAGGGCGAACGCTGACCAGCCTTTACAACGAGCGGCCCCGTTGGCTCGACGACGCTCACGCCGAACTCGACCGGGCCGTCGCCGCCGCCTACGGCTGGCCAGAAGATATCAATGTCGATGAGGCCCTAACGAGGCTGGTTGCCCTGAACACGGCGCGCGCTGCGATCCAGTAATATCGATTGGCCCATGCTGCGGTGTCGCAAAGAGAACGAGAACGGCCTCCAACGCCCGTTCCACGCCGCGTGCGTGGGGGCTAGAGGACCAGTTGCTTCTTGCTCGGCGAGACATCCCTAGAAACGGGTTTCTGGTATGGCTTCCCCGTAAGGGTCCGATATCGACTTCCGGCGCCCGTTCGATAGGAAGCAAACCTCATAATGCGCCCCGCATGCACCCCGACATGAGATTTCGGGGTGCAGTGCAGAGGAAAACATAAGCTAAGTAATTGACATTTATGGTGGGCGGTGACGGGCTCGAACCGCCGACCCTCTCCGTGTAAAGGAGACGCTCTACCAACTGAGCTAACCGCCCGCGCCCGCGTGGTACGGCATGCCGCGGCACCGAGGCAAGGCCGAGGCGCGCGCGGCGCCCCCCCTACGCGCCGGCCAGGAGCTGCGCCAGGGCCGGGGACAGGCCGGCGCTGTCGATCGCCGGGCGGTCGGGCGGCGTGGGGCCGGGTCGGGCCGCGGCGGCGAGGACCGCGCGGGTGCCGGCCTCCACCGAGCACAGGACCCGTACCGGAACCGCGGGCTGGATGCGCTCGGCGAGGCCCGCCAGGCCGGCGCCGCTGAGGATCACCGTATCGGCCCCGTCCTCGTCGGCGCAGGCGCGGCAGGCGGCGATCAGGTCGGCCAGGGCCGCGTCCGGGTCGCGGTGGATCTCGCCGCCGGTGGCGGTCGTCGTGCGGAGACCGGCGAGCCGGTCCGACAGGTCGAGGAGCGCGACGAACTCGCTCAGCATCGGCCGCCACGCCGTCCCCCCGGTGACGATGGCGAAGCGCCCGGCTGCGGCCGCCTCGCGGCAGGCGGCCTCGGCCATGCCGACGACCGGGACGGGGGCGATCTCGCGCAGCGCCAGCAGGCCGGGATCGCCGAAGCAGGCGAGGTAGACCGCATCGCATCCGGCCCCGTGCTCGGCGAAGGCGTCGAGCGCGGCGTGGCCGGCGATCGCCGCGGCGCTCCGGCTGGCGATGTAGCGGGCCCCGAAGCGGCCGGTCGCCGGCACGATCGTGGCGGCGGCCCCCGCGATCCGGCGGACATGCGCGGCGACGCGCTCGGTCACGGCCTCGGTGGTGTTGGGATTGATCACCAGGATGCGCATGGGCGGCCTTTCGCGGGGGATCATGCAAGCGAAAGGCCCCGGAGCGGTGCTCCGGGGCCTCGTCGTTCATGCTCGGGCGGTCAGTGGGCGACGAAGGCGGCGCCGTCCTCGGCCGTCTTCTTGACCGGGATCACTTCCTCCCAAGCGATCGCCTCGGGCTGGCGCACCAGGGCGTGCTTGAGGACCTGATCCATCATCGCGACGGGGATGATCTCCATCCCGTTCTTCACGCTGTCGGGCACCTCGGCGATGTCCTTGGCGTTCTCCTCGGGGATCAGCACCGTCTTGATGCCGCCGCGGAGCGCAGCGAGCAGCTTCTCCTTCAAGCCGCCGATCGGCAGCACCCGCCCGCGGAGCGTGACCTCGCCGGTCATGGCGATGTCGCGGCGCACCGGGATGCCGGTGAAGGTCGAGACGATGGCGGTCGCCATGGCAATGCCGGCCGAGGGCCCGTCCTTCGGGGTCGCCCCCTCCGGCACGTGGACGTGGATGTCCCGACGCTCGAACAGCGGCGGCTCGATGCCGAAGTCGAGCGCCCGCGAGCGGACGTAGCTCGCCGCCGCCGAGATCGACTCCTTCATCACGTCCTTCAGGTTGCCCGTGACCGTCATCTTGCCCTTGCCCGGCATCATGACGCCCTCGATCGTCAGCAGCTCGCCGCCGACCTCGGTCCAGGCCAGCCCGGTGACCACGCCGACCTGGTCGTCGGCATCGATCTCGCCGTAGCGGAACTTCGGCGGGCCGAGGAAGACCTGCAGGCGCTCGACGTCGATCTCGACGCTCTTCACCTTGGTGATGAGGATCTCCTTCACCGCCTTGCGGATCAGGTTCGACAGCTCGCGCTCGAGGTTGCGCACGCCCGCCTCCCGCGTGTAGCGGCGGACGAGCATCAGCAGGGCCTCATCGTCGATCGACCATTCCTTGCTGTCCAGGCCGTGCTTCTTCAGCGCGTTCTGGATCAGGTGCTTGCGCGCGATCTCGACCTTCTCCTCCTCGGTGTACCCGGCGATGCGGATCACCTCCATGCGGTCCATCAGGGGCCCAGGGATGTTGAGGGTGTTGGCGGTCGTCACGAACATCACGTTCGACAGGTCGTAGTCGACCTCGAGGTAATGGTCGTTGAAGGTCGCGTTCTGCTCGGGGTCGAGAACCTCCAGCAGGGCGGCAGAGGGGTCACCGCGGAAATCCATGCCCATCTTGTCGATCTCGTCGAGCAGGATGAGCGGGTTCGAGGTCTTGGCCTTGCGCATCGACTGGACGATTTTGCCGGGCATCGAGCCGATGTAGGTCCGGCGGTGGCCGCGAATCTCGGCCTCGTCACGCACGCCGCCGAGCGACATCCGCACGAACTCGCGACCCGTCGCCTTGGCGATCGACTTGCCGAGCGAGGTCTTGCCGACGCCGGGGGGCCCGACGAGGCAGAGGATCGGCCCGGTGAGCTTGTTGGCCCGCTGCTGCACGGCGAGGTACTCGACGATCCGCTCCTTGACCTTCTCCAGGCCGAAATGGTCGCCGTCGAGCAGGACTTGGGCGCCGAGGAGATCCTTCTTGATCTTCGAGCGCTTGTTCCAGGGGATGCCGAGCATCCAGTCGAGGTAGTTGCGCACCACCGTCGCCTCGGCCGACATCGGCGACATCTGGCGCAGCTTCTTCAGCTCGGCCGACGCCTTCTCGCGGGCTTCCTTGGTGAACTTGGTCTTCTCGATCTTGTCCTCGAGCTCGGCCAGCTCGTCGCGGCCGTCCTCGTCGCCGAGCTCCTTCTGGATCGCCTTCATCTGCTCGTTGAGGTAGTACTCGCGCTGGGTCTTCTCCATCTGCCGCTTGACGCGGGTACGGATGCGCTTCTCCACCTGCAGCACGGAGATCTCGCTCTCCATCAGCGACAGCACGCGCTCCAGGCGCGCGGCCACCGTCGGCGTCTCCAGGATCGCCTGCTTGTCGGCGATCTTGACGAGGAGGTGCGAGCCGATCGTGTCGGCGAGCTTCGAGGGCTCCTCGATCTGCGTGACCGCGGAGACGACCTCGGGCGAGATCTTCTTGTTGAGCTTGACGTAGTTCTCGAACTCCGAGAGCACCGAGCGCGCGAGCGCCTCAGCCTCCACCTTGTCGCCGAGCTCGTCGACCAGGGCCTCGGCCTCGGCCTCGTAGTACTCGTCCGAGCGGGTGAAGCCGGTGATCTTGGCACGGCCGCCGCCCTCGACCAGCACCTTCACGGTGCCGTCGGGCAGCTTCAGGAGCTGCAGCACGGAGGCGAGCGTCCCGATCGTGTAGATCGCGTCGGTGGCCGGGTCGTCGTCGCCGGCGTTGATCTGGGTGGCGAGCAGGATGTGGCGGTCGGTCTTGACCGCCTCCTCGAGCGCGCGGATGGACTTCTCGCGACCCACGAACAAGGGCACGATCATGTGCGGGAAGACGACGATGTCGCGCAACGGCAGGACGGCGTAGGAGCCGGTCGAGCCCGGAACGACCGGCTGGCGGGATTTCGATTGGGTCATCGTTGACTTCCTCATGAGGGACGCCGGGCGGTCGCTCCTCCGATTCGGAGCAAGCTTCCTGCCAGGGGCCGACCGGGCCGCGAGGGTCGGGATAGGTCTGCTGGAGACTTTGCGGCTGGTGGCACGGTACCGCCCCTCAAGGGAGGCAGCGGCCACTGCGCTGAGCCTCAGGTGGTTTTCCAGGAGCCCCGTTTCAAGGTGCCCACCTGTCGCGGGCCGATCCGTGATCGGCCCGCTCCGTCAAGGACTTAGCGCATGTGCGCCGGCGCACGTCAGGCGCTGACGCTGGCCGGCGCTTCCTTGTTGCGGTCGCCGTGGATGAAGAGCGGGCGCGACTTGCCCTCGACCACCTCGGGGCCGATCACGACCTGCTCCACCGAGTCGAGGCCCGGCAGGTCGTACATCGTGTCGAGGAGGATCGTCTCCAGGATGGAGCGCAGGCCGCGGGCGCCGGTCTTGCGCTCGATCGCCTTGCGGGCGACGAGCGACAGCGCCTCGTCCTGGAACGTCAGGTCGACGTTCTCCATCTCGAACAGCCGCTGGTACTGCTTCACCAGCGCGTTCTTCGGCTCCTGGAGGATCTTCTTGAGGGCGTCCTCGTCGAGGTCCTCGAGCGTCGCCAGCACGGGAAGGCGGCCGACGAACTCGGGGATGAGGCCGAACTTCAGCAGGTCCTCAGGCTCGACCGAGCGGAACACCTCGCCGGTGCGCCGGTCGTCGGGGGCCTGCACGGTCGCGCCGAAGCCGATCGAGGTGCCCTTGCCGCGCGCCGAGATGATCCGCTCGAGCCCGGCGAAGGCGCCGCCGCAGATGAACAGGATGTTGGTCGTGTCGACCTGCAGGAACTCCTGCTGCGGGTGCTTGCGGCCGCCCTGCGGAGGCACGGAGGCGACGGTGCCTTCCATGATCTTCAGGAGCGCCTGCTGCACGCCCTCACCCGAGACGTCGCGGGTGATCGAGGGGTTGTCGGACTTGCGCGAGATCTTGTCGATCTCGTCGATGTAGACGATGCCGCGCTGCGCCCGCTCGACGTTGTAGTCCGAGGCCTGGAGCAGCTTGAGGATGATGTTCTCGACGTCCTCGCCAACGTAGCCCGCCTCGGTCAGCGTGGTCGCGTCCGCCATGGTGAACGGCACGTCGAGGATGCGGGCCAGCGTCTGCGCGAGCAGCGTCTTGCCCGAGCCCGTAGGCCCGATCAGCATGATGTTGGACTTGGCCAGCTCGACGTCGTTGTGCTTGGTCGCGTGGGCGAGGCGCTTGTAGTGGTTGTGCACCGCGACCGAGAGGACCTTCTTCGCGAAGTCCTGGCCGATGACGTAGTCGTCGAGGACGCGCCGGATCTCCTTCGGCGTGGGCACGCCGTCGCGGCTCTTCACCAGGGAGGATTTCGACTCCTCGCGGATGATGTCCATGCACAGCTCGACGCACTCGTCGCAGATGAACACCGTCGGGCCCGCGATCAGCTTGCGGACCTCGTGCTGGCTCTTGCCGCAAAACGAGCAGTACAGCGTGCTCTTGGAGTCGGTGCCGCCAGTCTTGCTCATATCGGTCTCCGATTCGTGCGTGCGCTGCCAGCCGGGGGCACACGCGCATCGTTTACAAGTAAGGGAATCCGCTTAAAGAAAAAGTCACCTGCGCGTCTTTGCCTGGGGTCCCTCGCGAACCGGTCGCTGCGAACCCCGATGCAAACACGCGGCCGCGGCGGGATCAAGGCCGCGATCGCCACACCCCTCCCCCGGCGACGCCGCGGCCGCCGGGCGAGGGCATGCGGTCTCCTCAGGCGGCGGCCGGCTCGGGCCGCTTCTGGATGACCTCGTCGATCAGGCCGAACTCCTTGGCCGCATCGGCGGTCATGAAGTTGTCGCGCTCCAGCGCCTGGACGATCGAGTCGTAGTCGCGCCCGGTGTGCTTCACGTAGATCTCGTTGAGGCGCTTCTTCAGCGCCTCGATCTCGCGGGCGTGGATCAGGATGTCGGTGGCCTGGCCCTGGAACCCGCCGGACGGCTGGTGGACCATGATGCGGGCGTTGGGCAGGGCGAAGCGGTGGCCCGGCTCGCCGGCGGTGAGGAGCAGCGAGCCCATCGAGGCGGCCTGGCCGACGCAGAGCGTCGTCACCGGGCAGCGGATGAACTGCATCGTGTCGTAGATCGACAGGCCCGAGGTCACCACGCCGCCGGGCGAGTTGATGTAGAAGGAGATCTCCTTCTTCGGGTTCTCGGCCTCGAGGAACAGCAGCTGCGCGACGATCAGCGACGCGCCGTAATCCTCGACCGGTCCGGTGAGGAAGATGATCCGCTCGCGCAGCAGCCGCGAGTAGATGTCGAACGCCCGCTCGCCGCGGCTCGACTGCTCGACCACCATGGGCACGAGCGCGCTGTTATAATAGTCGACCGGATCTCTCATCATGGCCTTTTGGGCTCCAAGGGGCCCGGCCCTCCGCGAATCACGGAGAGGCCGGGCGCGTCAGCGAACGACGGCATTCCTTAACGCCGCCTAACCATATGCCCGCCGCCTCGAGACGAGCGCGGGCTCAGTCGGCCTTCGATTCAGCAGGCGCCGCCTCGGCGGACGTCGAGTCGGCCGACTTGGCGTCGGCCTTCCCGTCGCCGGCGTCGTCGGCTTCCTCGTCGGCGAAGAGCGTCTCCTTCGAGACGGGCTCCTCCACCAGCTTGACCTGGCCGAGGACGTGGTCGACGACCTTCTCCTCGAACAGCGGCGCCCGAAGCTCGGCGAGCGCCTGCGCATTCTTCCGGTAGAAATCCCAGACCTGCTGCTCCTGGCCCGGGAACTGCCGGACCCGGGCGATGAGGGCCTGGTTCACCTCTTCGTCGGAGACCTTGATATCGGCGCTCTCGCCGACCTGCGCAAGCACCAAGCCGAGGCGCACGCGACGCTCGGCGATCTTGCGGTACTCGGCGGTGGCCTTCTCCTCGGTGGTGTCCTCGTCCTCGAAGGTCTTGCCGCGGGCCTTCAAGTCCTGCTCGACCTGGGCCCAGACGCTGGCGAATTCCTGCGCGACGAGCGAGGGCGGCAGGTCGAAGGCGTAGCGGCCGTCGAGCGCGTCGAGGAGCTCTTTCTTGAGCTTGCGGCGCGAGGCCGCCTCGAAGTCGGTGCCGATCGCCTTGGCCACCGCCTCCTTGAGCGCGTCGAGGGAGTCGAGGCCCATGCCCTTGGCGAAGTCGTCGTCGATCTTGGCCTCGCCCGGGGCCTGGATCTTGGTGACGGTCACGTCGAACTCGGCGTCCTTGCCGGCGAGCTGCTCGGCGCCGTAGGCCTCCGGGAAGGTCGCCTTGACGAGGCGCTGCTCGCCGACCTTGGCGCCGACCAGCGCCTCCTCGAAGCCGGGGATGAAGGAGTTCGAGCCGAGCTCGAGATCGATGCCCTCGCCCTTGCCGCCCTCGAACTCGGTGCCGTCGATGCGGCCGACGAAGTCGATGGTGAGGCGGTCGCCGGTCTCGGCGGCCGCGCCGGCGTCGCGCTCGGTGAACGGGCGGCTCTGGCCGGCCATGCGCTCCAGCGCCTCGTTCACTTCGGTGTCCGAGGGGGTGGCGACCAGCTTCGTCAGGCTGACGTCGGAGAGGTCGGCGAGCTCGAAGCTCGGCAGCACCTCGAGGGCGACCTTGAACGAGAGGTCGGCCTTGGCGTCGAGCGCCTTCTCGACCACCGACTGGTCGGAGGGGAACTCGATCTGCGGCTCGAGGGCGAGCTTGAGGCCGTTGTCGGCGACGATCTTCTGGTTCGCCTCGTTGACGGCGTTCTGCACCACGTCGGCCATCACCGAGCGGCCGTAGACCTTGCGCAGGTGCGCCACCGGCACCTTGCCCGGCCGGAAGCCCTTGAGCTGGACCTTGTCCTTCATGCCCGACAGCTCGGTGTTCAGGCGATCCTCGAGCTCGCTCGCGGCGAGGGACACCTGAAACGTGCGCTTCAGCCCCTCGGAGTGTGTCTCGGTCACCTGCATCGTCGTCGCTCTCAAAGTCCGTGTGATCGTATGCGCGAGCATCCGGGTGCGGCCCTTGCTGAGGCCTGGCGGAGTCGCGGGTTCGGTACGGGGAAGCGGGACCGCGCGAGGCGAACGGCATCCGCTGGGCGGAGCCGGCCGCCCGCGTCCGCACAGGGATCGGCCGTTTCCGTTTCCGACGGCGGAGCTGGTGCGGGCGGAGGGGCTCGAACCCCCACGTCTTGCGACACTGGAACCTAAATCCAGCGCGTCTACCAGTTCCGCCACGCCCGCGAGCGCCGATGCCCGGCGCGTGTCCGGCCGCCGGAGGGCGGGTCTATAGCATGCGAGGCACAGGCCGCAGCAAAAAACTTGCGGGTCCGAAACGGTGGCGCCGCGCGGGGGCGGCGGCTACAAGCGGCGGCCCCGGAATCCGCCCCGGATTCCGCGCGCGCGCCCCGCCGCTCCGAGGTTCCATGCCGACAGCCCGATCCGCGCCGCCGACCGAATCTCGACACGGCGCGTCGCGTCGGGCGCTCTTCCTGGGAAGCGCCGCGTTCCTCCTGCTCCCGCGGGCCGGCCGGGCCCAGGGCAAGCCCGCGGCGCCTGCGCCGGGGGCGCCGACCGCGCCGCTGCCGGAGCCGCGCGCCGCGAAGGCGGCGCCGTCCAAGACGCGCTTCCGGCCCGAGCCCGCCCCCGAGACCGCCGTATGGTCGTTCGACGGGACCTCGGCGCCTCCGACGTTCCGGGTGAAGCTCGGCGAGGCCGTGCGCGTGCGGGTCGAGAACAGGACCGACAAGCCGCTCTCGCTGCACTGGCACGGGGTGCGCAACAAGAACGCCATGGACGGCGTCGGCGGCGTGACGCAGGCGCCGATCGCGCCCGGCGCCGACTTCACCTACGATTTCGTGCCGCCCGACGCCGGCACCTTCCTGGTCCGTCCGCTCGTGGTCGGCGGATCGAGCGAGCCGTCCGGCCGGGGCCTCGCCGGCTTCCTGATCGTGGAGGAGAAGGCGCCGCCCGCGGTCGAGGCCGACGTGTCGCTGCTGATGCAGGACTGGCGCCTGCAGGACGACGGCGCGCTGCTGCCCTTCGGCCAGACCGCGTTCGCGGCGAGCAACGGGCGGCTCGGCAACCTCGTGACCATCAACGGCGCCAACGTGCCGGCCACCTTCGAGGCGCGGCCGGGCAGCCGGATCCGGGTGCGGCTCGGCAACGCCTGCAACGCCCGGGCGACCCGCATCCGCTTCGAGGGCCTGAAGGTCTACGTCGCGGCCGTCGACGGCCAGCCGACCGACACGTTCGAGCCGCTGCGCGCGACGCTGCCGTTCCCGCCCGGCACCCGCTACGACCTGCTGATCGACCTGCCGGCGGAGGCCGACGCGAAGGGGGCGATCACCGCGCTGGTCGGCCAGGGCCTGCAGCTCGCCACCGTCGTCACCAAGGGCTCGGCCGTCACCGAGAAGCGGCCGCCGATCGGCCCGATCGGCGAGAACCCGCTGCTGCCGCGCGAGGTCAAGCTGCAGAACGCGCTGCGCCGCGACGTGGTGATCACCGGCGGCGCCAGCCTCTCGAAGGACAAGCCCGAGGCGGAGCCGGCCTATTCCGGGGACGCCAACCGGATCTGGTCGGTCAACGGCACCAGCGCGACCACGGGCCTCGCGCCGATCTTCACGGTGAAGCGCGGCCAGGTGGTGGTGCTGGCCTTGCGCAACGAGACCGCGTTCCCGCAGGCGCTGCACCTGCACGGCCACGTCTTCCGCCTGCTCCACCCCCTCGACGACGGCTGGGAGCCCTACTGGCTCGACACCTTCCAGCTCCTCGAAGGCCGCACCGCTCGCATCGCCTTCCAGGCCGACAATCCCGGCCGCTGGCTGATCAGCGCGACGGTGCTGGAGCGGTTCGACACCGGGCTGTGGACCTGCTTCGAGGTGACGTGACGCAGCCCGCTTCTTCCCTCCCCCCTTTGCGGGGCGAGGGAAAAGACCGTCGTCACCCTCCAAGCTCTTCCAGAACCCCCGCCAGCACCGCCGGCATCAACTCCGGAATATCCTCGGCGATCAGCCCCGGGCCGTGGCGCAGGCCGGCATCGCCGTGGAGCCAGGCCGCGGCGCAGGCCGCCTCGAACGGCGGCATGCCCTGGGCCAGGAGCCCCGCGACCAGGCCGGCGAGCACGTCGCCCGAGCCGGCGGTGCCGAGCCACGGCGTGGCGTGGTCGTTGATCGCGGCGCGGCCGTCGGGGGCGGCCACCACCGTGTCGGGGCCCTTGAGCACCACCACGGCGCCGACCCGTGCGGCGGCGCGGCGGGCCTGCTCGAGCTTGCCGACCTCCGCGACGGCGTCGGTGCCCGCGAACAGTTTCGCGAACTCGCCCGCATGCGGGGTCAGCACCGCCTTCGCGTCGCCGTCGGCGAGGTGGGCGGCGAGCAGGGCCGCCTGCTTGGCAAAGCTCGTCAGCGCATCGGCGTCGAGCACGAGGCCGCGCCCGGCGGCGGCCGCCACCGCGACGAGGTCGCGCGTCGCCTCGCCGACGCCGAGGCCGGGGCCCGCCAGGATCGCGTTGATGCGCTCGTCGGTGAGCAGGTCGTCGAGGTCGTCGGCGGAGTCGCACGGCCGCAGCATGATCGCGGTGAGGTGGGCGGCGTTCTCCGCCAGCGCCCGCTCCGGCGAGGCCACCGTGACGAGCCCGGCCCCGATCCGCAGCGCGCCGCGGGCGGCCAGCCGCGCCGCGCCGGTGCGGGTGGCCGGCCCCGACAGCACGAGGGCGTGGCCGCGGGTGTACTTGTGGCTCGCATCGGCGAGCCGCGGTAGGCGCGCGCCCCAGACCTCCGGTCCGTTGCGGAACGCCGGGGCGCCGACCGCGAGCCCGGCCGCGAACGCCGCCGGGCCGGTGCCGATCCCGGCGACGTGCAGCCGGCCGCACAGGCCGCGGCCGGGCTGCAGCCGGTGGCCGGGCTTCTCCGCGACGAACGTGACGGTCTCGACCGCCCGGAGCGCGAAGCCGCGGACGGCGCCGGTATCGCCGTCGACCCCGCTCGGCACGTCGACCGCCAGCACCGGGCGCCCGGACGCCGCGACCCGCTCGAGCGCATGGCGGGCCGGCCCTTCGAGGTCGCGCGACAGGCCGGCGCCGAACAGCGCGTCGACGACGAGGTCGGCGCGCGACGGATCGGCCTCCGCCAGGCCCAGCACCGTCCCGGTCCACGCCGCCGCGGCCTCGGCCGCATCGCCCGAGAGGGCGTCGCGGGGGCCGAGCAGGGCGAGATCGACGCCGTATCCGGCCTCGGCGAGCAGGCGGGCCGCGACGATCCCGTCGCCGCCGTTGTTGCCGGGGCCGCACAGGACGAGCACCCGGCCGCCCGGGGTCAGGTGTGCCCGCGCCCGCTCCGCCACCGCGGCGCCGGCCGCCCGCATCAGGGCGATGCCCGGCGTGCCCCCGGCGATCGCCGTCGCATCGACGGTTCTCATCGCGTCGACCGTCATCAGGCGTGAGCCGTCCATCGCGTCACTTCCGTCTCGTTCGAACCCACGCTGCCCGTGCACGGTCCAGCCGATGCCCAAACAATCGGCCCTCACAGCAAAATTGCCTAAACGATTTGCATTTCATGCAACCAGAATGGGCAGTTTCCCCGGGGGCGGGTTGAAAACGGCGTGGCGGCCGGACCGGTGGAGTGATAGAAATTCGGCATCATAGAGCGCAGGTTGGGCCGTCCGGCATGAAGAAGATCGAAGCGATCATCAAGCCCTTCAAGCTCGACGAGGTGAAGGAGGCGCTCCAGGAGGTCGGCCTCCAGGGCATCACCGTGATCGAGGCCAAGGGCTTCGGCCGCCAGAAGGGCCACACCGAGCTGTATCGCGGCGCGGAATACGTCGTCGACTTCCTGCCCAAGGTGAAGCTCGAGATCGTGCTCTCGGACGCGCTGGTCGAGGGCGCCGTCGAGGCGATCCGCAAGTCGGCCCAGACCGGCCGCATCGGCGACGGCAAGATCTTCGTCTCGACCATCGAGGAGGCGATCCGAATCCGCACCGGCGAGACCGGGCCGGACGCGATCTGAGCCCCGCGCCGGGAGGCGGCGCGTGAGCCTCGCTCCGCACCTGCGCAGCGTGGTGGAGGAGATCGCCTACGAGATGCGGCAGCGCTCCGACCGGGGCACGGTCGCGCGCTACATCCCCGAGCTCGCCCGCGTCGACCCGCAGGCCTTCGGCCTCGTCGTGATCGATGCCGACGGCACCATCGCCGCGGCCGGCGACAGCGAGACCCCGTTCTCGATCCAGAGCGTGTCGAAGGTCTTCACCCTGACGCTCGCGCTCGGCATGGTCGGCGACGCCCTGTGGAAGCGCGTCGGGCGCGAGCCCTCGGGCAGCCCGTTCAACTCGATCGTGCAGCTGGAGCGCGAGCAGGGCGTTCCGCGCAACCCCTTCATCAATGCCGGCGCGATCGCGGTGACCGACGTGATCCTGTCCGGCCACCAGCCGCGCGAGGCGCTGGGCGAGATCCTGCGCTTCATGCAGGCGCTGGCCAACGACCCGACCATCGCCATCGACGAGGCGGTGGCGGCGTCCGAGAAGCGCACCGGCTTCCGCAACGTGGCGCTGGCCAACTACATGAAGTCCTTCGGCGTGGTCGAGAACCCGGTCGACTACACGCTCGGCGTTTACTTCCACCATTGCGCGATCAGCATGTCGTGCCGGCAGCTCGCCACGGCGGGGCGCTTCCTGGCCCATTCCGGCCGGAACCCCGCCACCGGCCTGTCGGTGATCCCGCCCGAGCGCGCGCGCCGCATCAACGCGGTGATGCTGACCTGCGGCCACTACGACGGCTCGGGCGAGTTCGCCTACCGGGTCGGCCTGCCGGGCAAGAGCGGCGTCGGCGGCGGCATCCTGGCGATCGCCCCGGGCCGGGCCTCGATCGCGGTCTGGTCGCCCGGCCTCGACGAATCCGGCAACTCGCATCTCGGCCGGATCGCGCTGGAAAGCCTGACCAAGCGCATGGGCTGGTCGATCTTCGGCGCGTGAGCTCTCCGCGAAGCGCCGAAGGGCCTCCTCTCCCCTCCGGGAGAGGGGGGTCCGCGTTCCGACCGGCACGCGCCCGGGGAACGAAAGACGGCGCGGATCCGAAGACCCGCGCCGCCGCGTAAGGCCGAAATCCCGGACCTCAGTGGGTCGGAACCGACTCGACCGTCTTCAGGATCTGCGAGGCGATCTGGTAGGGGTCCCCCTGGCTGTTGGGACGGCGGTCTTCCAGATAGCCCTTGTAGTCGTTGTTGACGAAGGAGTGCGGCACGCGGATCGAGGCGCCGCGGTCGGCCACGCCGTAGGAGAACTGGTTGATCGCCGCGGTCTCGTGCTTGCCGGTCAGCCGCATGTGGTTGTCGGGGCCGTAGACGGCGATGTGGTCGTCGAGGTTCTCCTTGAACGCCGCCATCAGCTTCTCGAAGTATTCCTTGCCGCCGGTCTCGCGGAGGTAGGTGGTCGAGAAGTTGGCGTGCATGCCCGAGCCGTTCCAGTCGGTGTCGCCGAGCGGCTTGCAGTGGTACTCGACGTCGATGCCGTACTTCTCGCACAGGCGCTGCAGCAGGTAGCGCGCGACCCACATCTCGTCGGCGGCCTTCTTGGAGCCCTTGCCGAAGATCTGGAACTCCCACTGGCCCTTGGCCACCTCGGCGTTGATGCCCTCGTGGTTGATGCCGGCGTCGAGGCAGAGGTCGAGGTGCTCCTCGACGATCTGGCGCGCGATCGGGCCGACGTTCGAGTAGCCGGCGCCGCAATAGTACGGGCCCTGCGGCGCGGGGTAGCCGGTCGACGGGAAGCCGAGCGGGCGGCCGTCCTTGTAGAAGAAGTATTCCTGCTCGAAGCCGAACCAGGCGCCCGGGTCGTCGTGGATGGTGGCGCGCTTGTTCGACGGGTGCGGGGTCTTGCCGTCCGGCATCATCACTTCGCACATCACCAGCACGCCGTTCTTGCGCGTGGAATCGGGGAAGTGGCGCACGGGCTTGAGCATGCAGTCGGACGAGCCGCCCTCGGCCTGCAGGGTCGATGAGCCGTCGAAGCCCCAGAGCGGGAGCTGCTCGAGGGTCGGGAAGCCGTCGAAGTCCTTGATCTGGGTCTTGCCGCGAAGATTCGGGACCGGCGTGTACCCGTCGAGCCACAAATACTCGAGTTTGTATTTCGTCATTCCGAGTCTCTCGTCCGTTAACGATGAAAAGCCAGCGGGAACGGCAGCCGCTCCGGGGCTTCCGACGACCGAGACCCCGCTAGCAGGGACCGTGCCAGCGAAACGCCGTCCCGCCGGCGGTTCCCGTCCCCGCGCGGCCGAGGCAGTCAACTCCGCGTGAGCGTCGGGCTCGGAGGGGGCCGGTTCGCGCGGCTCGGGCGCGGGCGATGCGGCGGCACCGCCCGTCGTCCGAGGCGACGACGATTTCCCGGCCCCTTCGGTTGGCACGACGGCGTCGCGGGCTGTATGGAGCCCACGTCCGGCGCACGGCACGGTGCGGCGGCCCACGAATGTCAGGAGGACGTCCACGATGACGACAGCGGCCGAGGTGCTCAAGACCATCCGGGACAACGACGTCAAGTATGTCGACTTCCGGTTCACGGACCCGCGCGGCAAGTGGCAGCACGTCACCTTCGACGTCAGCCTGGTGGACGACGAGATCTTCGAGGAAGGCACGATGTTCGACGGCTCGTCGATCGCCGGCTGGAAGGCGATCAACGAATCCGACATGCTGCTGATGCCGGACCCGGCGACCGCCACGATGGACCCGTTCTTCTCGGCGGCCACCATGGTCATCGTCTGCGACGTGCTCGAGCCCTCGACCGGCGCGCCCTACCCGCGCGACCCGCGCGGCACCGCCAAGCTCGCCGAGGCCTATCTCAAGTCCACCGGCATCGGCGACACGATCTACGTCGGCCCGGAGGCCGAGTTCTTCGTCTTCGACGACGTGAAGTTCGGCGCCGACCCGTACCACACCGGCTTCCAGCTCGATTCGACCGAGCTGCCCACCAACGGCTTCACGGACTACGAGGGCGGCAACCTCGGCCACCGCGTCGCCACCAAGGGCGGCTACTTCCCGGTGCCGCCGCAGGATTCGGCCCAGGACATGCGCGGCGAGATGCTGGCCGCGATGCAGGGCATGGGCGTGAAGGTGGAGAAGCACCACCACGAGGTCGCCAGCGCCCAGCACGAGCTCGGCATGAAGTTCGACACGCTGACGCTGCTCGCCGACCACATGCAGATCTACAAGTACTGCATCCACAACGTGGCGCAGAGCTTCGGCAAGACCGCGACCTTCATGCCGAAGCCGGTCTTCGGCGACAACGGCTCGGGCATGCACGTGCACCAGTCGATCTGGAAGGACGGCAAGCCGATCTTCGCCGGCGACAAGTACGCCGGCCTCTCCCAGGAATGCCTGTGGTACATCGGCGGCATCATCAAGCACGCCAAGGCGCTGAACGCCTTCACCAACCCGTCGACCAACTCCTACAAGCGCCTGGTGCCGGGCTACGAGGCCCCCGTGCTGCTCGCCTACTCGGCGCGCAACCGCTCGGCCTCCTGCCGCATCCCGTGGACGAAGAGCCCGAAGGCCAAGCGCGTCGAGGTCCGCTTCCCCGATCCGATGGCCAACCCCTACCTCGCCTTCTCGGCGCTGCTGATGGCGGGGCTCGACGGCATCCTGAACAAGATCGATCCGGGCGCGGCCATGGACAAGGACCTCTACGACCTGCCCCCGCGCGAGCTAAAGAAGATCCCCACCGTCTGCGGCTCGTTGCGCGAGGCGCTGCAGAACCTCGACCGCGACCGCGCCTTCCTCAAGGCCGGCGACGTCTTCACCGACGACCAGATCGATTCGTTCATCGCCCTGAAGATGGAGGAGGTCATGCGCTACGAGATGACCCCGCACCCGGTCGAGTTCACGATGTACTACTCGCTCTAAGGCTGGGGCGGGCTCGACGCCCGCTCCCATCGCCCACGACGAAGCGCCGGAGCCTCCTCGAGGCTCCGGCGCTTCGCGTTTGAGAACCGCGATGAGAGCCTCGCTGTTCTGACTATCTTCCTATGTAGGAATATAGGAAGATCCGAGGGGTGCAGTCCATGGTGTCAGGCGCGACGGGCCTTTTGCGGGCGAGATGGCTGATCGCCGCGTACCGCGTGGAGGTCGCCTTCCTGCGGTTGCGCCTGTCGCTGCGTGCGTATCACGCCGACCAACCCCGCGTGCCGGCCGGGAACCCGAACGGGGGCCAATGGACGGATGGCGATACGGGCGACGGGCATGATTCCGCCGACGATGCGCGGATCGTTCACGTCTCGGACGATGCCGACCGCCGGTACAGGGTCTTGCTCTCCGAGGAAGAGGCGCGCGGCGGGCATACGCTTCGCGAGCATGTGGCAAGACGGATGCGGAGATGATGGGTCGCGTCCTGGCCAGCAGAAGGACGTTCCCGGTCATCAGTTACGGCCTGAAGCGCGATGGCTCGTTCGAGTCAGTGGAGACTGCGAACGACTTTGTCAATCGAACACTGGAGCAGAATGCTGCGGAGGTCGATGACGTCGCAACCGGTAGAAGAGACGATGCCTTCATAACATCCCGTTTCGGATAGAGAACCGGGCGGGAAGCCTACACTGCGGGGCAGCTCGAGCCGTATCTGCGCACGACCTACGGTGTCGGAATGTTCATCGTTCACGATCCGGGCAGTCCCCGCGGGTACCGCATCCATACCGCCTATCCGCGCAACGACTGAGATCGACATGCAGGCCGCCCCGGAATTCCTGACCTTTGCCCGCTGGTACATCCAGGCCATCGATCGCATCGCGCCGACGCTCGAGGAGATGTAGGATTTCGGTCTCAGACGTTTTCGTGGCGAGGAACGCGTCCGCCTGCGGCAGTTCATCGACCGGGCCGTCCGCGAGGCGTCCGACGCGACGTTGGAACGGCTGTGGAATGAGACGGACGCCGACATCTACTTCCCCACCGTGCAGGATCTCCGCGCCTTCCTGGCCGGCGCCCGCGACCGGCTCTGACCAGAGAATCCGAGGGATCGGGTCCGGACGCCGCAGAGGGAAGAGGGAAGACGCCATGGCGAAGCCGCGCCTCGAACCCACGTCGGAATTCCATCGGCTCGGCCTGGGTTTCTACCAGGACCTCGACACGACTGGGAAGACGGAAGACGAGGTCTGTGACATCGTGCTCGATCCGTTCACCGGCCAGGAGCGGATCCGCCTGCAGGACTTCCTCGACGGGATCACACGCGACGACGCCTCGGATGCCGAGCTGCTGCAATTAAGGTAGCTTGTATATCAAATATAATCGCAGTGCTGGTTTTTACTTGATCCATGACCTGAATTCGGCGCGTGGCTTTTGCGTCCGAGCCGCGCATCCACGGAGTGACGGGGATCGACATGCAGCAGCCACCGGAATTCGAGAAATTCTCACGACAATTTTATGCGGGCATATTGGACGGCGTTGAAACAGAAGCGGAATTAATCAATTCGGTCTTGTCCCCATTCTCAAATCCGCAACAACGCGCGCGCCTGCGTTCGTATCTCGATGAGATAACGCGGGATCATGTAGACGATAGGGAGCTGCAAGAAATCTGGTGGTCGTCGTCCGCAGACACCGTGTTTCGTGATAGCGCTGGGCTGCGTGAGTTGTTGAGAAGAGCGCGAGATCGGCTCTGATATCTGGCCCGAGTTCATCCTTGCGATGCGCGATCCCTCCTATAAAATCTCCATATCCCGCACGATCCGCCATCGATTGCAGATTTTGTGTTTCCATTTAAAGAAGGCTGGAGTTGCTGCATCTCGATGATTGCATAGCTAAAATTCGCAAATCACACATATCAGATCACTGTTTATCGGCGCAATAAACGTCGTGTTGGCGTCGAGTCGAGACATGACCCGACTTCCCCGAGCGGATTTCTTATCCGGGCCGCATTTCCCCCTGCAGAAGGCAGCCGAAATGAAGCTGTCTGCGGAATTTTGTGATTTCAGCCTGCAATTTTATCAGGATCTTCTCGACGACGTGTCGAGCGAAGAGGAAATGATCCGTACCGTTTTATCGCCGTTGAAGGATGCGGAAAAACGCGCAAGACTGAGGGAATATCTCAGCTCGATCACCGCAGACGAATTTTCAGATGAAGACTTGCGGAAACTGTGGTGGTCCTCCTCCGCCGATATCGTGTTTCACGACGGCGCCGAGCTGAGAGGTTTTCTCAAACGGGTGCGGGACAGATCGTAACGCCCGCCTCGGGAGCCGGCAGGGCAGCTCGGAACCGGCGAAGGCTGTCGATGATAGGGATGCGGTAGAAGTCACGGCAGGTTGCCGAGGCCTGAAGCGTGTCATGGAAGCATGGTGATCGTCCGACGGTGAAGAACGGATCCTTCCCCGGACCCGTCCGGGTTTCGAAAGGCCCGAGATCTTTCGCGGGTGCGGGCCAGGGCCCTGCATGATCCTCGGGGCTCGGCCCCGAGCCCCCGCCAAAGGGATGATCCCTTTGGAATCCCCCGGTTTGTGGTTCTATGATCAGGGGTGGGATCGATCGTCGTCACGGTCAATCACGCCCCCTCGGAATGCGTTGCCGGTCGCTTTGGGACCCTGATCGTTCGAATCGGCGGATCGATCCATGCTCACCCTCGACCACCTTGTCATCGTCGCACCGGATCTCGCCGCGGGCGTGGCTCATGTCCGCGACGGCCTCGGCGTCGACATGCCCGAGGGCGGGCGCCACCGCGAGATGGCGACCCGCAACCATCTGCTGCGCCTCGGCCCGGCGACCTTCCTCGAGGTGATCGCGGTGGACGCGGCGGCCGCGCCGCCCGGCCGCCCGCGCTGGTTCGGCCTCGACGACAGCGCCCGCGTGCGGGCCGACTGGGAGGCCGGCCGGCGCCTGCGCGGCTGGGTCGCCCGCACCGGCGACCTCGACGGCCTGCTCGGGCGCCATCCCGGCCTGTTCGGCGATGCGCTGGCCGTCAGCCGCGGCGCCCTGCGCTGGCGCTTCGCCGTGCGCCGCGACGGCGCCTGGCCCGAGGACGGCGCCCTGCCCTGCCCGATGACGTGGGGCGAAGGCCCGCACCCGGCCGGCGCGATGCCCGATCTCGGCTGCCGGCTCGCCGGCCTCACCCTCACGCACCCCGATCTTGACCGGATCGCCGCCCTGTACCGGACGCTTCGGCTCGCGGACGCGCCGGCGGTCCGGGCCGGGGCGTTCGGCTACCGCGCCGAGATCGCGACGCCCCACGGCCTGCGCGTGCTATCCTGACGGGCAGCGCGATCGGCGCGTCGTTCCGGCCCCCTGCAGGAGATTGTCCCATGGCCCTCGTCTGCCCGGTGATCCTCGGCTCCGTCCGCTCCGACCGGCAGGGTCTTCGCGTCGCGCGATTCCTGATCGCCGAGCTGGAGCGGCGCGGCTGGGAGGCGCCGCTGGTCGACCCCGCCGAGCTGCAGCTGCCGCTGCTCGACCGGATGTACAAGGAGCACCCGAAGGGCGAGGCGCCGCCGAAGCTCGAGGCGCTGGCGGCGCTCTACCGCCGGGCCGACGCCTTCGCCGTGGTCTCGGCCGAGTACAACCATTCGGTGCCGCCGGCCCTGTCGAACACCCTCGACCACTTCCTGGAGGAGTATTACTGGCGGCCCTCGGCGATCTGCTGCTACTCGGCCGGGCAGTACGGCGGCGTGCGCGCGGCGATGCAGCTCCGGGCGATGCTGGCCGAGCTCGGCATGCCGAGCATCCCCTTGCTGCTGCCGGTGCCGCGGGTCGGCAAGGCGCTGGACGAGGCGGGCACGGCCGCCGAGCCGTGGCTGACCAAGGCCGCCGGCAAGTTCCTCGACGAGCTGGCCTGGTACGCCGAGGCGCTGAAGGCCCAGCGGCAGAAGGGCACGCCGTACTGAGCGCCGAGTGGCACCGCGATTGCCACGCGCCGGGGACCGCGGGTCGCAGGACGGGCGTGGCATCAACGAGAGCTGGGCATGAACGAGAGCGTGGAACGGGTCCGGGACGCCCTGGCCGAGCTGATCAAGGCGGCGCTGATCTCCGACGACCGGACGAGCCTTGCCTGCCGCGACGCGGCGCGGGAGAAGCTCGCGGCGCTGGCGGCCGACCCGCCGGAGGCGGCATCGCTGCGCATCGACGGCGCCTGGACCCTAGCGATCAAGGCGGCCGAGGCGCCGGAGCTCCAGCCGGCCGAGGGCCAGGTGAACCTGACCCTGCCGCGGGCCGCGCCGTTCGCCCTCGAGGACCTGATCGCGCCGGGCTTCGACGTCGACGCCGCCGTCGAGACGATCCGCAAGTCGGCCTCCACCGGCTAGAGCATCGTCCGTGATCCAGGGATCGCGGACGATGCTCTGTCCTGTCGTGAGGCCGTATTGTCTTCACGCGGGCCGGGATCCGCCCCGCTTGAAAATGCTCACCGAGCGGAGACCGGCGACCGACGCCTGTCGAGGGCCGGCGGCGCCGATGTTGCTCCGGATCGGGCGCAGCACCATGTTGGGGAACAGACGCGCGGTCCTCGATCGCGATCCCCGAACAGAACCGTCGCCGCGCGCGGCGCGAGCGAGCTGAACAGCCTTTGGCCAAACGCATCAACACCCAGGCGGGGGAGCCGTCCCTCCCCTCGCGCGAGCAGATCGTCGCCTTCATCGCGCAGGCGACCGACACGGTCGGCAAGCGCGAGATCGCGCAGGCCTTCGGCATCAAGGGCGCCGACAAGATCGGCTTGAAGCGCATCCTCAAGGAGATCGAGGAGGACGGCGACATCGCCCGCGGGCGCGGCGGCCTGTCGAAGGCCGGGCGCCTGCCGCCGGTGGTGCTGGCCGACATCCGCTCGCGCGACCGCAACGGCGACTTCCTGGCGTTTCCCGCCGAGTGGGATGCCGGCAAGGGCGATGGGACGGGCGACGGGACGGGCAAGCCGCCGACCATCGTGCTCCACGCGCCGCGCGGCGGCCGCAAGCCGCGGGGCCTGACCGCCGGCATCGGCGACCGCGCCCTGCTCAGGGTCGAGCCCGACGGCGCCGACGGGCGCTACACCGGCCGCGTCGTCAAGGTGATCGGCAAGAACAAGGCCGAGATCATCGGCGTGTTCCGCGAGGGCGCCCAAGGTGGCCGCATCGTGCCGGTGGAGAAGCGCTCGCAGGGCCGCGAGATCCTGATCCCGCCCGGCGAGGAGGGCGAGGCCCGCGAGGGCGACCTCGTCAGCGTCACGCTGGAGCGCGAGACCCGCTTCGGGCTGCCGCGCGGCCGGGTGCGCGAGCGCCTCGGCTCGCTCGGCTCCGAGAAGGCGGTGAGCCTGATCGCGCTGCACCTCCATCACATCCCGCACGTGTTCACGGAGGCGACGCTGGCCGAGGCCGACGCGGCCAAGCCCGCCACTATGAAGGGCCGCGAGGATTGGCGCGACCGCCCGCTGCTGACCATCGATCCGCCCGACGCCAAGGACCACGACGACGCGGTGATGGCGCAAGCCGACGACGACGCCGGCAACCCCGGCGGCTTCGTCGTCACCGTGGCGATCGCCGACGTCGCGGCCTACGTCCGCCCCGGCTCGGCCCTCGACCGCGAGGCGCTGGAGCGCGGCAACTCGGTCTACTTCCCCGACCGGGTCGTGCCGATGCTGCCCGAGCGCATCTCCAACGACCTGTGCTCGCTCCGCGAGGGCGAGGACCGCCCGGCGCTGGCGGTGCGGATGGTGGTCGCCGCCGACGGGACGAAGCGCAAGCACACGTTCCACCGGGTGATGATGCGCTCGCGCGCCAAGCTCTCCTACGCCCAGGCGCAGGCCGCCATCGACGGGCACGGTGACGACGCCGCGAATGCGCTGCTCGACACGGCGCTCCGCCCGCTCTGGGCCGCCTACGCGGCGCTCCGCGAGGCGCGCGACCGGCGCGGCCCGCTGGCGCTCGACCTGCCGGAGCGCAAGGTGCTGCTGACCCCGGACGGCGCGGTCGACCGGGTGATCGTGCCGGAGCGCCTCGACGCGCACCGGCTGATCGAGGAGTTCATGATCCAGGCCAACGTCGCGGCGGCCGAGACGCTCGAGGGCGCGCGCCAGGCGCTGATCTACCGGGTGCACGACGAGCCGGCGATCGAGAAGATGCGCGCGCTCGGCGAGGTGCTCGCCTCGGTCGGCGTCAAGCTGCCGAAGGAGGGCGCGCTCCGGCCGGCCCTGTTCAACCGCATCCTCGCGGCGGTGGCCGAGACCGAGCACGCGCTGTTCATCAACGAGGTGGTGCTGCGCAGCCAGGCCCAGGCCGTCTACGGCTCGGAGAATCTCGGGCATTTCGGGCTGAACCTGCGCCGCTACGCCCACTTCACCTCGCCGATCCGGCGCTACGCCGACCTCATCGTCCACCGGGCGTTGATCGCTGCCGGGCGCATGGGCACGGACGGGCTCTCGCCGGACGTGACGGCCGCCGACCTCGCGCAGGTCGGCGAGCAGATCTCGGCGGCCGAGCGCCGGGCCATGGCGGCCGAGCGCGAGACCATCGACCGGCTGATCGCCCACCACCTCGCCGACCGGGTCGGCGCGACCTTCCACGGCCAGATCGCCGGCGTGACGCGGGCCGGGCTGTTCATCAAGCTGGCCGATACCGGCGCGGACGGCTTCGTGCCGATCTCGACGCTGGGCGCCGACTACTTCCGCCACGAGGAGGGCCGCCACGCGCTGGTCGGCGAGCGCACCGGCGAGACCTTCCGGCTGGGCGACAAGGTCGAGGTGAAGCTCGTCGAGGCCGCCCCCGTCGCCGGCGCGCTGCGCTTCGAGCTTTTGTCGGAAGGGCGCACCCGGGCGGGAACCAAGGCCTCCGGCACCCAGGCGCCCGGCGGCCGCGCCTTCAAGGCCGCCCCGAGCGGCCGCCCCGCCGGCATCCGCAACGCGGGCACGCGTCACCGCGGCTCGCGCCGGTGAGGCGGCAGGGTGTATGGTGACGGCATGATGCGCGAGCCCCCCACCCGTACCGGCCTGGTCCGCTCGATGGCGCGGGGCTTCGTCGGCCGCTGCCCGCATTGCGGGGAGGGCCGGATCTTCGGGCGCTACCTCAAGGTCCGGCCCGAATGCGACGCGTGCGGGCTCGAGCTACACCATCACCGCGCCGACGACCTGCCGCCCTACCTGGTGATCTTCGTGGTCGCCCACGTGATCGGCTACCTGATCCTCGAATCGGAGCTGAACTACGACGTGCCGCTCTGGGTCTCGCTCAGCGTCTGGCCGGTGGTGACGCTGGCGCTGGCGCTCGGGCTGCTCCAGCCGGTGAAGGGCGCGGTGGTCGGGCTGCAATACGCGCTTGGCATGCACGGCTTCGCCACGCTACCGGGAGCTAAGCCCGACGCGGGGCCGGAGGACGCGCACCTTGACCGACCCGGCCTCGACGGCGCGTCCCCCCTCCGGCCCTAAGCCGAAACCGTCCGCGGCCTTGCGCCCGCGCGACGCCGCGACGCTGATCGTGCTCGACCGCCGCACCCGCGCGCCGAAGGTGCTGATGGGGCGGCGCAACGCCGGCCTCGCCTTCATGCCGAGCAAGTTCGTGTTTCCCGGCGGGCGGATCGAGGCGAGCGACAGGCGCATGCCGGTGGCCGGCGCGCTGCCCGACTACGCCGAGGCCGCGCTGACCCGGCAGGTGGCGCGCCCGCCCCACCATCTCGGCCGCGCGCTGGCGCTCGCCGCCATCCGCGAGACCTTCGAGGAGACCGGCCTGCTCGTCGGCACCCGCGAATACGGGCCGCCGGAGGAGGTGCCGGCCGGCTGGGAGGCCTTCGCCGCCCACGGCGTGCTACCGGACCTCGAGGCGCTGCACTTCGTCGCCCGCGCGATCACGCCGCCGAAGCGCGTGCGCCGCTTCGACACCCGCTTCTTCACGGTCGACCGCCGCGCCATCGCCGCCGAGGAGCCGGGCCGGGTCTCGGAGGCGTCGGAACTCACCGAGCTCGCCTGGTTCACCTTCGCCGCCGCGCGCAAGCTCGACCTGCCGACCATCACCGGCATGATCCTCGACGAGCTGGAAGCCCAGGTCGCGGTCGACTTCGCGCCCTACCGCCCGATCCCGTTCCACGCCGAGCGCCGCGGCCGGCGCGAGCGCACGGTGCTGTAGGGCTCGGGCCGCGGGGCGCCCGAGCGGGTCCCCACCTTGACGGCCCCGGCCCGATCGGGCATTCACCCGCCGGTATTCGGCCGGCCACGCCCGGCCCTTTTGCGTTTCGCGCTTGCGGAATGCCGCGAAGCCCCAGGAGCGCCCGCCATGGCCAAGGCCGTCACCGTCAAGATCAAGCTCGTCTCCACCGCCGACACGGGCTACTTCTACGTCACCAAGAAGAACTCCCGCACGCAGACCGAGAAGCTGACGCAGCGCAAGTACGACCCGGTCGTGCGCAAGCACGTCGACTTCAAGGAGTCGAAGATCAAGTAAGCGTTTCGGTCCGGCAGCCCGGATCGGACGACGAGGCCGCCCCCGACCGGGGCGGCCTTTTTCGTGCACGCCGGTGCGGCGCTCCTACAGGTCCGGCGCGTCGAGCGTCTTCGCCAATGTCCGGGCGATGGCGACCAGCGCCGTGATCATCGGGGTGGAGGGCTCGCGCCGCGGCGCCACCAGGCCGATCGTGTGCTCCAGCTCCGGCGCGACGATCGGGATCGCGCGCACACCGACCATCGGCCCGAGGGCGTCGGCGAGGATCGCCGGCATCACGCTCGCCCACTTGAGCGTGCGGACATGGGTCATCAGCACGATCATCGAGTTCGATTCGAGCGAGGCCGAGGGCTCGCCGCCCGCGTCGCGGATCTGCTGGTCGATGATGCGCCGGTTCTGCATGTTCGGCGTGAGCAGGCACAGCGGCAGGCGGCCGATCTCGGCCCAGGTCACCGAGGCGCGCGCGTCGAAGGCGCCGCCTTCCGCGGTCAGCAGCCGGTAGCGCTCGCGGTAGAGCGGCACCGAGATCACCCGGCCGAGCGGCTCGTTGTCGAGGTAGGTCAGGCCGGCATCGGCCTCCAGGTTCTCGATCAACGAGAAGATGTCGGCCGAGGTGGTCGATTCCACCGTCAGCCGCACGTCGGGGTGCTTCTCGCGGTAGGGCGTGGTGAGGTTGGCCACCATCGGCAGCGCGGTCGGGATCGCGGCGATGCGCA
Organism: Methylobacterium sp. E-041; assembly: GCF_022829665.1. Classification (NCBI taxonomy): domain Bacteria; kingdom Pseudomonadati; phylum Pseudomonadota; class Alphaproteobacteria; order Hyphomicrobiales; family Methylobacteriaceae; genus Methylobacterium; species Methylobacterium sp. E-041. The sequence goes on from NZ_JAKSYQ010000284.1 coordinate 104,391, forward strand.
GGTGCCCGGTGAGGCCGCGGCGCAGGCCCGCCACGTCCTCGTGCATGGCGCGGCTGTCGGCGACGATGCGCCGGCCCCATTCGAGCACGCGCTCGCCCTCCGGGGTGAAGCCCTGGAAGCGCGAGCCGCGCCGCACCAGCTGCACCCCGAAGCGGTTCTCGAGCTGCTTCACCCCCGCCGACAGGGTCTGCTGGGTGACGCCGCAGGTCTCGGCGGCGCGCCCGAAATGCTGCTCCCGCGAGAGCGCGAGCAGGAAGTCGAGCTTGTCGATCATGGCACCCTCCCCGGCGGCGTGCCGGGAAGGCTATACCCATTCGGCCGGCCGCGCCCGCTCAGCGGAACAGGATCAGCGCCTTGGCCAGCGTCGTCCACACGCCCCAGGCGATCGGGATGCCGACGACGGCCCAGGCGGCGAGCGCCGCCAGGCCGAAGCCGCCGCGGCCGATGCCGAAGGAGCCCGAGGGGATCGTCCCCGCCGCGCCCCGGCTGTTCAGCGCCGCCACGTCGGCGTCCGACATGAACCACTTGGCCTTGAGCGGGCGCACCAGCAGGTTGGCGACGAAGCCGAGCGCCAGCATGCCGGCGAGGATGTACATGGTGCCGTCGTAGAGGCGCGAGCCGGCGACGCCGGCATCGACCTGCGCCTGGCGGATGTAGTTGACCACCACCGGCCCGACGATGCCGGCCGTCGACCACGCGGTGAGCAGCCGCCCGTGGATCGCGCCGACGAACTGCGTGCCGAAGATGTCGGCGAGATAGGCCGGCACCGTGGCGAAGCCGCCGCCGTACATCGACAGGATGACGCAGAACGCGAGCACGAACAGCGCCTGCGAGCCGGCGGCGGCGAAGGACGGCGCGCCGGCATAGAGCGCGATGCCGAGCGCGAAGAAGATCGCGTAGGTGGTCTTGCGCCCGAGCTTGTCCGACATCGAGGCCCAGAAGAAGCGGCCGCCGATGTTGAACAGCGACAGCAGCCCGACGAAGCCCGCCGCGATCGCGGCGACCTGCGCCTTCTGGCCGGCCTCGAGGGCGGAAAAGCCGACATCCGGCGCGCCGACGAGGCGGCCGCCGAAGATCTCCTGCAGCATCGGCGAGGCGATGCCGATGACGCCGATCCCGGCCGAGACGTTGAGGCACAGCACCGCCCAGATCAGCCAGAACTGCGCGGTCTTGTGCGCGTCGTCGAGGTGGACCTGGCCGTTGGTGATCATCCCCGCCTTGGCCGGCGCCGGGCTCCAGCCCTCGGGCTTCCAGCCGGCCGGCGGCACGCGGTAGCCGAGCGCGCCGGCCATCATGAACACGAAGTAACCGGCGGCCATCACCAGGAAGGTCTGCCACACGCCGACCGAGGTCGGCGACTTGAACGCGTCCATCAGCATCGCCGCCAGCGGCGAGCCGATCAGCGCGCCGCCGCCGAACCCCATGATCGCCATGCCGGTGGCCATGCCGCGCCGGTCCGGGAACCACTTGATCAGGGTCGAGACCGGCGAGATGTAGCCGAGCCCGAGGCCGATGCCGCCGATCACGCCCGAGCCGAGCCACATCATCCAGAGCTGATGGGTGACGATGCCCAGCGCCGAGATCGCCATGCCGCCGCACCAGCACAAAGCCGCGGCGATGCCGGCCTTGCGCGGCCCCGCCCGCTCGAGCCAGCCGCCGAACACCGCGGCCGAGGCCCCGAGGAAGACGAAGAACAGGGTGTACATCCAGCCGAGATCGGCCACCCGCCAGTCGCAGGTGGTGGTCACCAGCGCGGTCGCCAGCGACATGTCCGGGCAGGCCTTCGACGCGGTGATGCCGAGGGCGCGCGAGAGCGGCAGCCAGAACACCGAGAAGCCGTAGGCCATGCCGATGCAGAGGTGGATCGCCAGGGCCGCCGGCGGCACGAGCCAGCGGTTGAACCCGGGTTTCGCGACGATGTATTCGCGCGACAACCAGGATGTCGGCCGCTCGCGCAGCAAGGTGACGTCGGCGGTCCGTGCGGTCATCGGTGAGGTTCCCCCGAAGCGGCCCTGTTGGGCGGGCCGTCAATCGAGGTGAATTCTAAGGATTGAATTCAAGCGCGACTATGCGCGGATGTCGACGAGTCGGACGTTTCATCCGTCCGATCGTGACAAAACCGCGCCGGCGTCAACCGGCGTCGCTCGCACCTTCGCCGAGCTTCTGCGGATCGCGGGTGGCGGACCGCACCGGGCTCTCGGCCTCGGTCCGGCCCTCGCGCATCGCGCGGACCACGAGCGGATCGACCCGCTCGCCCATCGCCGGCAGGCAGGCCTCGAGGCTCGCGAGCATCTTCGGGGTCCAGAACGCGACCACGTGCTTGTGGATGCCGGTCACGGCCTCGTCGTCCGGGTAGGACCGGAAGAAGGACGCGATCTGGTTGGCCATCCGCACCAGCTTCTCGTCGCTCGTCAGCGCGCTCATCGAAAACCTTTGCTTGCCTGCGTTGCCGAACGATGCGCGAGCAGCGCGTGTCCCTCCCCCCGCAGAGGGGGGAGGGAAAGGCCTGCCGCTACTCCGCCGCGTCGAGCTGCTGCGCGATGCGGGTGAGCGAGAAGTCCTCCTCGTAGAACTTCGCCTGCCAGTCCGACGGGCGGTTGGTGCGCCGGACCTGCACCGCCGTGACCTTGTACTCGGGGCAGTTGGTCGCCCAGTCCGAGAAGTCCGTCGTGATGACGTTCGCGCCGGTCTTGGCGTGATGGAAGGTGGTGTAGACCACGCCCGGCTGCATCCGCTCGGTGATGCGCGCCTTGAGCGCGATGTCGCCCGACCGGCTCTCCAGCGAGACCAGGTCGCCGTCGACCACGCCGCGGACCTCGGCGTCGAACGGGTGGATCTCCAGCACGTCCTCCTCGTGCCAGCGCGAGTTCTCGGTGCGCCGGGTCTGCGCGCCGACATTGTACTGCGACAGGATCCGGCCGGTGGTGAGGATGAGCGGGAACTTCGCCCCCGTGCGCTCCTCGGTGGCCACGAACTCGGTGATCATGAACCGGCCGAGGCCGCGCACGAACCGGTCGACGTGCATCATCGGCGTGCCCATCGGCGCCTTGTCGTTGCAGGGCCACTGCACCGAGCCGAGCTCGTCGAGCTTGGCGAAGGAGACGCCGGCGAAGCTCGGCGTCAGCGCCGCGATCTCGTCCATGATCTCCGACGGATGGCTGTAGTCCATCTCGTAGCCCAGCGCCTTGGAGAGCAGGATCGTGCCCTCCCAGTCGCCGTAGCCGCCCATCGGCGGCATCACCTTGCGCACGCGCGAGATCCGGCGCTCGGCGTTGGTGAAGGTGCCGTCCTTCTCCAGGAACGAGGCGCCCGGCAGGAAGACGTGGGCGTACTTGGCGGTCTCGTTCAGGAACAGGTCCTGGATGACGATGCACTCCATCGCCATCAGGCCGGACGTGACGTGGTGGGTGTCCGGGTCCGACTGGGCGATGTCCTCGCCCTGGATGTACATGCCCTTGAAGGCGCCATCGACGGCCTCGTCGAGCATGTTGGTGATGCGCAGGCCCGGCGCGTTGTCGAGCTTGGCCCCCCAGAGCGCCTCGAAGCTCTCGCGGGTGGCGTCGTCCGAGACGTGGCGGTAGCCCGGCAGCTCGTGCGGGAACGAGCCCATGTCGCAGGAGCCCTGGACGTTGTTCTGGCCGCGCAGCGGGTTCACGCCGGCGCCGAGCTTGCCGATGTTGCCGGTGGCCATGGCGATGTTGGCCATGCCCATCACCATGGTCGAGCCCTGGCTGTGCTCGGTGACGCCGAGGCCGTAGTAGATGCCGGCGTTGCCGCCGGTGGCGTAGAGCCGGGCGGCGGCGCGGAGCTCAACGGGGTCGATGCCGGTGTATTGCGCCTGCGCCTCCGGCGAGTGGCGCTCGTCGGCGATGAAGCGGGCCCAGGACTCGAACTCGGCGAGGTCGCAGCGCTCGCGCACGTAGGCCTCGTCGATCAGCCCCTCGGTGACGATCACGTGCGCCATCGAGTTGATGAAGGCGACGTTGGAGCCGGGCTTCAGCGGCAGGTGGTGCGTCGCCTTGATGTGGGGCGACTTCACCAGGTCGATCTTGCGCGGGTCGGCGACGATGAGCTTGGCGCCCTGGCGCAGGCGCCGCTTCATCCGCGAGCCGAAGACCGGGTGGCCGTCGGTCGGGTTGGCGCCGATCACCAGGATCACGTCGGACTGCTCGACCGACTTGAAGTCCTGCGTGCCGGCCGAGGTGCCGAGCGTCGACATCAGGCCGTAGCCGGTCGGCGAGTGGCAGACGCGGGCGCAGGTGTCGACGTTGTTGTTGCCGAAGGCGGCGCGCACCAGCTTCTGGACGAGGTAGGCCTCCTCGTTGGTGCAGCGCGACGAGGTGATGCCGCCGACCGAGTCCCGGCCGTAGGTCGCCTGGATGCGCTTGAACTCGGAGGCCGCGCGGCCGATCGCCTCCTCCCACGACACTTCGCGCCACGGATCCGTGATCTTCTCGCGGATCATCGGCTTGGTGATGCGGTCCTTGTGGGTGGCGTAGCCGTAGGCGAAGCGGCCCTTGACGCAGCTGTGGCCCTCGTTGGCCTTGCCGCCCTTGTAGGGCACCATGCGGATGATCTTGGTGCCCTGCATCTCCGCCTTGAACGAGCAGCCGACGCCGCAATAGGCGCAGGTCGTGACCTCCGAATGCTCGGGCTGGCCGTGCTCGTGGATCGACTTCTCCTGGAGCGTCGCGGTCGGGCAGGCCTGCACGCAGGCGCCGCAGGACACGCACTCGGATTCCATGAAGTTGGTGTTGCCGGCCGCCACGCGGCTGTCGAAGCCGCGGCCCTCGATGGTGAGCGCGAAGGTGCCCTGCACCTCCTCGCAGGCGCGGACGCAGCGGTTGCAGACGATGCACTTCGACGGATCGTAGGTGAAGTACGGGTTCGACTCGTCCTTCGGCAGGTACTTCTCGGCGGTGGGCACGACGTGGTTGTCGCCGTCGTAGCCGTAGCGCACGTCGCGCAGGCCCACGATCCCGGCCATGTCCTGCAGCTCGCAGTCGCCGTTGGCGGCGCAGGTCAGGCAGGTCAGCGGGTGGTCGGAGATGTAGAGCTCCATCACGCCCTTGCGGAGCTTGGCGAGCTTGTCGGTCTGCGTCCGCACCACCATGCCGTTTTCGGCCGGCGTGGTGCAGGAGGCCGGCGTGCCGCGCCGCCCCTCGATCTCCACGAGGCAGAGGCGGCAGGAGCCGAACGGCTCCAGCGAGTCCGTCGCGCACAGCTTCGGGATCTGCGTGCCCGCCGTCATCGCGGCGGCCATCACCGACGTTCCGGCCGGGACGGTGACGTCCATGCCGTCGATGCTCAGCGTCACCGTCTGATCGCTGACGCGGATCGGGGTGCCGTAGTCGATCTCTTTGATGAGGGCCATGGACGCCTCCCTATTCCGCCGCGACGGGCAGGTCGCCCGCGCGCGAAAAGTCTTCGGGGAAATGGGTGATCGCGCTCATCACGGGCATCGGCGTGAGCCCGCCCATGGCGCAGAGCGAACCGTCGGTCATGACCTCGCAGAGGTCGGCGATGACGGTGAGGTTCTTCTCCGGGCTGATCCCGGCGATGACCTTGTCCATCGTCTCGACGCCGCGGGTCGCGCCGATGCGGCACGGGGTGCACTTGCCGCAGGATTCCGTGGCGCAGAACTCGAAGGCGAAGCGGGCCTGCTTCGCCATGTCGACGGTGTCGTCGAACACGACGATGCCGCCGTGGCCGACGAGACCCTTGTTGGCCGCCATCGCCTCGTAATCGAGGGGCGTGTCGAGCAGGTGATCGGGGAAATAGGCCCCGAGCGGGCCGCCGACCTGGACCGCGCGGACCGGGCGGCCGGAGAAGGTGCCGCCGCCGTAGCCCTCGATCACCTCGCGCAGCGTGATGCCGAAGGCGGTCTCGATCAGCCCGCCGTGCTTCACGTTGCCGGCGAGCTGGATCGGCAGGGTGCCGAGCGAGCGGCCCATGCCGTAATCGGCGTAGGCCTTGGCGCCGTGCTCCAGGATCCAGGGCGTCGCCGTGAAGGTCATCACGTTGTTGACGAGCGTCGGCTGGCCGAGGAAGCCCTTCAGCGCCGGGATCGGCGGCTTGGCGCGGACGATGCCGCGCTTGCCCTCGAGGCTCTCCAGCAACGAGGTCTCCTCGCCGCAGATGTAGGCGCCGGCGCCGAGCCGGACCTCGAGGTGGAAGCTCTTGCCCGAGCCCATCACGTCGTCGCCGAGGACGCCCGCCGCGATGCCGTTGGCGATGGCCTCCTTCAGCGTCGCGAAGGCCTGCGGGTACTCGGAGCGCAGGTAGATGTAGCCCCGCGTCGCGCCGACGGCGACGGCGGCGATGGTCATGCCCTCGATGAGGTTGAAGGGGTCGCCCTCCATCATCATCCGGTCGGCGAAGGTGCCGGAATCGCCCTCGTCGGCGTTGCAGACCACGTATTTCTGGTGCGACTGCGCCAGCATCACCGTGTTCCACTTGATGCCGGCGGGAAAGCCGGCGCCGCCGCGGCCGCGCAGGCCGGATTCGCGGACCTCGCCGACGGTGCCCTCGGGGCCGAGCCGCAACGCGGCCTCGAGGCCGCGATAGCCGCCATGGGCCTTGTAGTCGTCGACCGAGACCGGATCGATCACGCCGCAGCGGTGGAAGGTGAGCCGCTGCTGGCGGGCCAGGAACGGGATCGCCTCCGGGTCGCCGAGGCGGAGCGGGTGGTCGCCGCCCTCCGCCAGGCCGGCATCGAGGAGCGCGTCGACGTCGGCGGGCGTCACCGGGCCGTAGGCGACGCGGCCCTCGGGGGTCGCGACCTCGACCATCGGCTCGAGCCAGAACAGGCCGCGCGAGCCGGTGCGGACGATCGACACGTCGAGGCCGCGGCGCTCGGCGCCGGAGAACAGCGCGCGGGCGACGCGGTTGGCGCCGAGGCCGAGGGCCACGGCGTCGCGGGGGACGTAGAGGGTGATGCTCATGGGGGTGCTCATGCGCGCGCCTCGCTGAGGGCCGCGTCGAGGCTGTCGGCGGTGAGGCGTGCGATCGGCTCGCCGTCCACCAGCGCCGCCGGGGCGTTGGAGCACAGGCCGAGGCAGTAGACCGGCTCGACCGTCGCGTTCCCGTCGGCGGTGGTGCCGTGCCAGCCGGTGCCGAGGCGCGACAGGATCTCGGCGTGCAGCCGGTCCGAGCCCATGGCCTGGCAGGCCTCGGCGCGGCACAGCTTCACCGCGTGCCGGCCGGTCGGGTGGGCGCGGAAGTCGTGATAGAAGGTGATGCAGCCGTGGACCTCGGCCCGCGACAGGTTGAGCGCATCGGCGATCAGCGGCACCGCGCCGGCATCGACGTAGCCGAAGGTCTGCTGCAGCGCGTGCAGGATCGGAAGGGTGGCGCCTTCCAGGTGACGGTGCTCGGCGATGATCCCGGAAGCGCGCTGCGCATCCCAGGGCTCGAAACGCGGCATGATTTCCTGCCCAGATTGTTCCCGTTCTAAGTGGCGACTGGAACAGAAATGCCGATTGCATTCAATCGTGCAGATCGGTCGCTCGACAAAGGTCTTCTGTCGAAATCGGGGGTCCGGCCCTTTGCTTCCCTACGGACGAACCCGCGAGCGCGGCATTTTCAACGCGTCCGATTTGTCATGCTGCACCGCAACAGAACGGAGCGTCGGAGCGCACGTCATGCTGCCGTGCACTAAACTACCGGTTCGCATTCCGGCCTCAACCCTCGGATGGTTCGGCCCGCGTTCGTCTGCAACCATCGACGGGCACACCGAAACTTTCTTTTCGCCGGCATGAAACCCTGGACCAAAGCACGACTTGACAAGCCCTAAGGGCAGTCTTGGAGCTGTCCGTCAGGCTTACGACGGCGCTGGCAACAGGATGAATAGGGCGCCGAAGGTGACGAATTCCATGGTCAAGAGCGATCTCCACCCGCCGCATTCCGGGCCCGGGTCCGATCCGGTGCTCTACGGGGTGGCCGCCGGGCTCGCCGAGCTGTTCCCGCCGGTGACGGCGCACCCGCGCCCGGTCCACGATCGCGACCGGGCCGAGACCGACGAGCCCGACCAGGACTGAGGCGACGCGCCCCGAGCGCGAAACCCGACGCGTCTTCCGTCGGAGCGCGTCCCGCGGCGATCGTGATCAGAGCGCGTCCCGCGCCGTGTCCTGCCAGCGTACCAGCGGGGTCGTGAGCGCGACCAGCAAAGCGTCGGCGAGCTTGCCCGCCACCGCGAAGGCGATGATCGCGGCGAGGATCTGCTCGGGCTTGGAGAATTGCTGGCCGTCGATCAGCAGGTAGCCGAGACCTTCGGACGCCCCCATCAGCTCGGCCGCGACCACGAACAGGAAGCCGAGCCCGAGGCCGGTGCGCAAGGCCGTGACGGTGGCCGGCAGCACCGCGGGCAGCAGGATGCGCCGCACCTGCGCCGCCCGCGACAGCCGGAAGATCCGCCCGACCTCGACGAGCTTGCGGTCGACCGAGGCGATGGCGCCCGCGACCCCGACATAGACGGGGAAGAACACCCCGACCGCGATCAGCATCACCTTCGGCGTCTCGAGGATGCCGAACCACAGGATGAACAGCGGCACCCAGGCGAGCGACGGCACCGCGCGCAACGCCTGCAGGCTCGGGTCGACGAGCCGGCGCAGGGTCGGCAGGGTCGCGGTCAGCGCGCCCGCGACGATCCCCGCCGCCGCGCCGAGCGCGAAGCCGAGGCCGACGCGCACCAGCGTCGCGGAGACGTGCATCCACAGGTCGCCCGAGCGGGCGAGCTCCCACAGCGTCGCCGCGATCCGGCTCGGCGGCGGCAGCAGCCGCCCCTGCGCCAGGCCGGCACGGACCGCCGCCTCCCAGCCCAGCGCCAGCGCCAGCGGAAGCAGGAGGCCGAGGCCGGCCCGGCCCAAGCGCGGGGAGACCGCGCGTCCGGCCCGTGGAGCGGCGCTTGGCGCGAGGTTGGAAGCGGCGTTCGCCGCCGGAGCGGCCGCGGGTCCGGTCATCGGGCGTCGAGCTCGGAAAGGTGTGGCATCGGACCGTCGGGAGCTGGAGGGTCGGCGGCCCTATAGCACCGCCGCGGGCTCAGCGCCGCGCCTCGGTCGCCATCCGCACCGCGAGGCCGGCGAGCACGGTGCCCATCAGCCAGCGCTGCGCCACCATCCAGGCCGGGCGCCCGCCGAAAAAGGCGGCCACCGACCCGGCGGTGACGGCGAGCAGCGCGTTCACGCCGACGCTGATCCCGGTCTGCACCGACCCCAGCACCAGCGATTGCACCAGCACGCTGCCGTGCCCCGGCGTGATGAACTGCGGCAGCAGCGACAGGTACATCACCGCGATCTTCGGGTTGAGAAGGTTCGTCAGGAACCCCATCGCGAACAGCCGCCGCGGCCCGTCGGGCGGCAGCATCCGCGGCTGGAACGGCGAGCGCCCGCCCGGCCGCACCGCCTGCCAGGCCAGCCACATCAGGTAGAGCGCGCCGGAAAGGCGCAGGGCGTCGTAGGCGAAGGGCACGGCGAGCAGCAGCGCGGTGATGCCGAAGGCCGCCGCCAGCATGTAGACGAGATACCCCGCCGCGACCCCGCCGAGCGAGACCAGCCCGGCGCCCGCCCCCTGCGAGAGCGAGCGCGAGACCAGGTAGACCATGTTCGGCCCCGGCGTCAGCACCATGCCGAGGGAGACCAGCGCGAAGCCGAGGAGGTTCGTGATCTCGGGCATGCCTCCGGTCGCTCCTGCTGTGTGCGTCGACCGAACCGTGGGCATATCGCGGCGCGGGCCCCCTCTCCCAGGGGGAGAGGGACAGGGTGAGGGGTGTGACCTTTCCGTCTGAGGCACGCCCCTCATCCCACCCTTCTCCCCCTGGGAGAAGGAGCCGCGCTGCGGATCGCGCGGACGATACGGCTCTGCGACGAACGATGCGAGCGGGGCTCGATACGCCCTCGCCTACCGCGCCGGGTTGAAGCGCGTGTCGATCAGCCCGTCGACGGCGGCGGGGACGTCGGTGCCGGCGGGGATGATGCCGGCCTGCTGCAGGGCGAGGCCGGCCGCCTGGATCGAGGCCGCCTGGGCCTTGCCGACCGCCGGCTCGGAGAGGTCGGTGCGGGCGACCTGCCGGGCGATCACCGGCTCGGGCAGCTTCGTGGCGGCGACCAGGGCCGCCTTCAGCGCGTCCGGGTTCTGGATCGCGAACAGCCGCGCCCGCTCGTAGGCGGCGATCACGGTGCGGACGAGCTCGGGGTTCTCCTGGGCGAACGCCTCGCGCACGTCGAGCAGGCCCCAGGTGTTGGCGCTCGCGTCGCGGAAGAACAGCACGTCGTCGTTCTCGATCTCGGCCGCGGCCATCATCGGGTCGAGGCCGGCCCAGGCGTCGACGTCGCCGCGGTCGAGCGCCGTGCGGCCGTCGGCGTGCTGGAGCAGGACGAGCTTGGCGTCGCGCTCGGTCAGGCCCGCGCCCTGGAGGGCGCGGATCAGGAAGATGTGCGGGTCGGTGCCGCGGGTCACCGCGATGCGCTTGCCCTTGAGGTCGGCGACCCGCGCGATGCCGCTGTCCTTGCGGGTGACGAGCGCGGTCCATTCCGGCCGCGAGTAGGCGTAGACCGCCTTGATCGGGTTGCCGTTGATGCGCGCCACGAGGGCGGCGGCGCCGGCCGAGGAGCCGAAGTCGATCGCGCCGGCATTGAGGAATTCGAGCGCCTTGTTGGAGCCGAGCGACTGGACCCAGCGCACGGTGATGCCCCTCGGCTTCAGCGCTTCCTCCAAAAACCCCTTGTCCTTCAGGACCAGCCCGACCGGGTTGTAGGTCGCCCAGTCGAGGCGGACCTCCTTGACCTCGGCGGCGCCGGCGGGCGCGGACAAGGCGGCGGGCAGGGCGACCGGGAGAGCGAGCGCGAGGGCGGCACCGAGAAGCGCGCGGCGGGCAAGGCGCATGAGGACAGTCCTTTTCGGATCGGGCGTTTGATCCGAGCTAGGCCGGTGCGTTCTTTATGTCAAACGACAATTCCGCAATATAGGACGCACAGCCGTGGATGATCGGCATCAACCGAGTTGCAGGAACGCCGCGATCTTCGCCTTCACGTCATCGATCACGGCCGCCGGCGCGACGTCGACGAAGCGCGCGTAGCGCTCGGCCCAGGCGAGCGGCTTGCCCTGGTCCGCAAGGACGAAGCCGTGGATCTTCAGCCCGGACGGCAGGGCCACCTCGTAAGGGTAGCCACGTCCGCGGCTGGTGACCGGACACGCGAAGCAGCGCCCGACGAGGCCGTTGTAGGACCGCGGCGTGAGGACGAGCCCGGGCCGGGTGAAGCCCTGCTCGGTCCCAAGATGCGGACTGAACTCGAGGAAGATCAGGTCGCCGAGATCAGGGCAATAGGGCGGCTCACCAGATCTCGTCACCGACCGTCCGCCCCTCGAACTGGTCGTCGTGCAGGTTCTCTTTGGTGATGCCGGCAAGCAGGCCGTCGAAGGTGTAGCGCGGCGCCTCTGCGCGCGGCGCGATGACGATCCGCCCCTCCTCGACACTCAGTTCGGCCGTGCTGCCTTCAGCAGCGCCGACGTCTCGCAGGATCTGCGCCGGAATGCGGAGGGCGAGACTGTTGCCCCATCGGGAGAACTGAACGATCACGCGCACCTCCCTGGCATGGCTGTGACCAAGCTTCGAACGGCACCGTGCCGCGCTCGCATCAACGTATCGACTTCGTATATACGATCCCCGGGACGGCGCGTCAAAGCTCGCCCACCGGCACCCCGCCCGCTCCGGCGGATCCGGATCGAGCGTGGCTTCGGCGTGGCTCTTGCTCGCGGCCCCTCGCCCGAGGCCCTTCGTTGACGAGCCCCGGCTCGAGGACCCTGGCTCGACGCCGCGCGCCGGTCCGGAAGCCCGGCCCCGCTGGCAGCACCGGCAGTTCATGCTAACGGGTACCCATGTTCGATGCCGTCGCTGCCCTGGACAAGGTTCTGGATGCCCTGGATCGCGAGGCTCGTGAGCCGACGAAGCTCCGCGCCGTTCTGGTGCCGGAGCTGAAGCGGGTCATCGAGGCCGGCCACGCGGCGGCCGAGGCGCAGCTTCTGAAGGACCGGGACGGCATGCGCTGCGCCCGCACCCTGTCGAACCTGACCGACGCGGTGGTGCGCGCGATCCACGACGCGGTGGTCTGGCGGCTCTATCCGAACGACAACCCCTCCACCGGCGAGCAGCTCGCGGTGGTGGCGACCGGCGGCTACGGCCGGGGCACGATGGCGCCGGGCTCCGACATCGATCTCCTGTTCCTGCTGCCCTACAAGCAGACCGCATGGTCGGAGAGCGTCGTCGAGGCGATGCTCTACGTGCTGTGGGACCTCAAGCTGAAGGTCGGCCACGCCACCCGCTCGGTCGAGGAATGCCTGCGCGAGGCCCGCGCCGACATGACGATCCGCACGGCGCTCCTGGAGGCGCGCTTCCTGTTCGGCACGCGGGTGCTGTTCGAGGAGCTGGTGACGCGGTTCGACGCCGAGCTGGTGATGGGCACCGCGCACGAGTTCGTCGAGGCCAAGCTGCGCGAGCGCGACGGCCGCATCACCAAGGCCGGCTCCTCGCGCTACCTGGTCGAGCCCAACGTCAAGGACGGCAAGGGCGGCCTGCGCGACCTCAACACCCTGTTCTGGATCGCCAAGTACACCTACCGGGTTCGCGACCAGGTCGAGCTCGTCGCCGCCGGCCTGTTCACGGCGGAGGAGTACCGCCTGTTCGAGCGCTGCGACGAGTTCCTGTGGCGGGTGCGCTGCCACCTGCACTTCGTCACGCGGCGCGCGGAGGAGCGGCTGTCCTTCGGGCTGCAGCCGAAGATCGCCGAGCGCCTCGGCTTCGGGCCGCGCGGCGGGCTGTCGGGCGTCGAGCGCTTCATGAAGGCGTACTTCCTGATCGCCAAGGACGTCGGCGACCTCACCGCCATCGTCTGCGCCGAGCTGGAGGCGCGCCACGCCAAGCGCACGCCGGTGCTCGACCGCTGGATCGGCAAGTTCCGCGACCGGTTCCGCGCCACCGCGATCGAGGCGGAGGATTTCTGGCTCGACCACGGCCGGGTCAACGTCCGCGCCGAGGACGCGTTCGAGCGCGATCCGGTCAACCTCCTGCGCCTGTTCTGGCTCGCCGACCGGCACAACCTCGCGATCCATCCCGACGCCAAGCGCCTGGCGAACCGCTCCCTGCGCCTGATCGGCCACGCCCTGCGCGCCGACGAGGAGGCCAACCGCCTCTTCCTCGAGATCCTGACCTCGAAGAACTCGCCGGAATCGGTGCTGCGGCAGATGAACGAGGCCGGCGTGCTCGGCCGCTTCATCCCGGATTTCGGCCGCATCGTCGCGATGATGCAGTTCAACATGTACCACCACTTCACGGTGGACGAGCACCTGCTGCGCTCGCTCGGCGTGCTCGCGGCGATCGATTCCGGGCGCACCGAGGAGCAGTTCCCGCTGGTCTCGCGCCTGGTCAACGCGATCCACAACCGGCGCGCGCTCTACGTCGCGATCCTGCTCCACGACATCGCCAAGGGCCGGCCCGAGGACCACTCGATCGCCGGCGCGGCGATCGCGCAGAAGCTGTGCCCGCGCTTCGGCCTGACCCAGGCCGAGACCGAAACGGTGGCCTGGCTCGTCGAGCACCATCTCCTGATGTCGATGACCGCCCAGAGCCGCGACCTCTCGGACCCGAAGACCATCGAGAAGTTCGCCGCCGTGGTGCAGACGCTGGAGCGCCTGCGCCTGCTGACGATCCTCACCGTCGCCGACATCACCGCCGTCGGCCCCGGCGTCTGGACCGCGTGGAAGGGCACGCTGATCCGCACCCTCTACGACGAGACCGAGGTGGTGCTGTCGGGCGGCCATTCCGAGATCGCCCGCACCGACCGCGTCCGGCTGATCCAGATGGGCCTGCGCGAGCAGCTGCCCGACTGGTCGTCGGAGGTGTTCGACGCCTACGCCGCGCGCCACAACCAGGCCTACTGGCTGAAGGTCGACGGCGTGCGCCAGTTCAAGAACGCCGGCTTCATCCGCCAGGCGATCGAGGCCGGCCGCACCAGCGCCACCGACGTCGAGACCGATCCGGTCCGCGGCGTCACCGAGCTGACGGTGTACTCGCCCGACCACCCGCGGCTGCTCGCCATCGTCACCGGGGCCTGCGCGGCGGCCGGCGGCAACATCGTCGACGCCCAGGCCTTCACCACCAGCGACGGCTTCGCCCTCGATTCGATCTTCATCTCCCGCGCCTTCGAGCGCGACGAGGACGAGATGCGCCGCGGCCGGCGCATCACCGCCTCGATCGAGCGCTCGCTCAAGGGCGAGATCAAGATCGCCGAGCTCGTGGCCGACAAGCACCCGCCCTCCGCCGGCCGGGCCAAGACCTTCCTGGTGCCGCCGGACGTGGCGATCGACAACGCGCTGTCCAGCCGCGAGACGGTGGTCGAGGTCACCGGCCTCGACCGGCCGGGCCTGCTCTACGAGCTGACCACGGCGCTGAACCGCCTCAACCTCAACATCACCTCGGCGCATGTCGCGACCTTCGGCGAGCGGGCGGTGGACGTGTTCTACGTCACCGACCTGACCGGCACCCGCGTCACCCAGCCCGACCGCCAGGCGGCGATCCGCAGCGCGGTGATGGAGGTCTTCGCCGGCGACGTGGCGGTGATGAAGGCCGAAGGGCTCGAGGCGCTCGTCGCCGCGCCGCCGCCGCGGGAGGCGTGATGTGCTTCGCCGGGTTGATTTCGCGGCCCGCGCGCCTGATATCAACGCCGACCCCGAAATCACCCGGCGAGCCCTTTTCGCGATGACGAGCAACGACATGCAGCATGACGACCCGCGCCAGAGCACGGTCGAGGCCGGGGCCGGCGTGGCGCACGAGGCGCCGCACGACGCCCCCGCGTCCCAGGACGGGTCGGCCGCCGACGCGAAGCTCGCGGCGATGACCGCCGAGCGCGACGAGCTGAAGGACCGCACGCTGCGCACGCTGGCCGAGATGGAGAACCTGCGCCGCCGGACCGAGCGCGAGGTCGCCGACGGCCGGACCTACGCGGTCACCAACTTCGCCCGCGACGTGCTCAACGTCGCCGACAACATCCGCCGCGCGCTCGACAGCGTCCCGGCCGAGGCGCGGGCCTCGGCCGAGGGCGCCCTGAGGGGCCTGATCGACGGCATCGAGCTGACCGAGCGGGATCTCGCCAAGACCCTGGAGCGCCACGGCGTGAAGGTGGTCGAGCCCAAGGGCCAGCGCTTCGACCCGAACCGCCACCAGGCGATGTTCGAGGTGCCCGACCCGGAGGTGCCGGCCGGCACCGTCGTGCAGGTGGTCCAGTCGGGCTACGTCATCGGCGACCGGACCCTGCGCCCGGCCCTGGTCGGCGTCGCCAAGGGCGGCCCGAAGGCCGGCGCGCCGGCGGACGCCGCGCAGGCGTAAGGCGGCCGAGGCAGGCCGGGCCTCGTCCGGCCTGCGTCCCGCCTCGGGGGCGCCGCCGCGACGCCTTCCTGCCCGGCCCGTCGGTTCGCGGCTGCGCGGGGTCTCGGCGCCGGATCGATCCCGCCACGCACCGCGCGCCCGTCTCGGACGGGAAAGGCACCCTTCCCCCCGCCGGGCGGGAGGAACGGGCGATCGGGCGTCGCAGGACAGTCCGACAGCGGCCCGCCCGGGTCGGGCGCCGGCAGCGCACGCCATCCGGGAACGGCCGCGCCATCGCCGTGCGCGAACGCACGGCGCGTCCGCCGAATCCTCGCCCGCACGGCTTCCGGATGCAGGCGACAGTTGAACATTCGGAAACGCTTGGGCCATAACTTCGCCATCGGCCGGGCGCATCCCGGACGAGTCGGCGCGGCGCGCGAAGCGTCGGGGCCGGGCTCGCGGGCGCATCGCCCCAGCGTCGCGCATCGGAATCGTCATGCAGGTCGTCGACGCGGTCGAGATGAACGGGTACGCCCAGGCGAGCGGTCGGACCGACCTGCGCCGCACCCGCGCGCATGCGCGCGCCCATCGCCACAGCGCCCAGGTGCGCACGCTGCGCCGGGTGCTGCCCCTGGTCGCGGGCGGCGCGGTGATCGCGCTCGGAGCCTGGCTGTTCAACCCGTTCGCGGCCGTCATCCCCGGCGTCAGCGTCGGGCCGGTGACGCTGTCGGGCACCAAGGTGCGGATGGAGAACCCGAAGCTCTCCGGCTTCCGCAAGGGCGACCGCGGCTACGAGGTCACCGCCACCGCCGCGCTGCAGGACATGCGCAAGCCGAGCCTGATCGAGCTCGAGGCGATGCGCGGCCACGTCGCCACCGACGACAAGGGCGGCCTCGCCTGGATCGAGGCGGCGACCGGGCTGTTCGACACCACCCGCGAGGCGCTCGACCTCAAGCAGGACATCCGGATCTGGACCGACAAGGGCGAGGAGGCGCGGCTGCAATCGGCCGCCGTCGACTTCAAGGCCGGCAGCGTGAAATCGGCCGAGACCGTCACCGTGTCGGTGCCGAGCGGCCAGGTGGTCGCCGACGGGCTCGACGTGGTCGAGAACGGCCGCGTGATCTCGTTCATCGGCAACGTCCACACCGTGTTCCACCAGGACAAGGCCAAGGACGCGAAGGCCGACGACAAGGCCGAGCCGGCCAAGGCGCCCCTGCGCGTCCTCACCTCCTCGGCCGAGCCGACGGACGGCCGCCCATGACCGGCCTGTCCGGTCTGCCGGCGCGGCTCGCCGCCGCCTTCGCGGCCGCGTCGCTTCTCTCCGTTGCGCTGCCGGTCGCGCCCGCCCGGGCCGAGAAGCCGGCCGTCGCGGCGGCGCCGAAGAAGGATCCGACCTCGCCGTTCGGATCGATGGGCGGCGGCAAGGAGCCGATCAAGATCGACGCCGACCGGCTCGACGTGTTCGACCGCGAGAGCAAGGCGATCTTCGCCGGCAACGTCGTGGCCGTGCAGGGCGAGAGCACCATCCGCTGCTCGACGATGACGGTCCACTACAAGCGCGGCAAGGACAAGGACGCCAAGGACAAGGCGAGCCCGGCCGCGGAGGCCGAGGACAAGCCCAAGGATGCGGCCGGCATGGGCGAGAACGGCATCCAGAAGGTGGAATGCGCCGGCCCGGTCACGGTGGTGCAGAAGGACCAGGTCGCCACCGGCGACAGCGCGGTGTTCGACCAGGCGGCCAAGCGCATCGTGCTCACCGGCAACGTCGTGCTGAGCCAGTGCCAGAACGTCACCCGCGGCCAACGCCTCGTCTACGACATGAACACCGGCCGCGCGAACATGGACCCGGTGCCGGGCGGGCGCGTCTCCGCCCTGTTCGTGCCGGGCGAGAAGGCCGAGAAGGACAAGCCCGCCAAGGGCTGCGCGCAGCCCGCCGGCATCGCCAGGACCGCGCCGAAGCCGGCCGACGCAGCCAAGGGTGACGCAGCCAAGACGGATGCCGCCAAGGGCGACGGCAAGTCCGACGGCAAGACGCGGGCCCAGGCCAATTGAGCGGTTCGATCGGCGTCCCCGGCGGTCAGGCCCTCTCCCCGCACCGGTCCGAGACCGCGAGCCCGCGCCCGTCCTGGCTCGGGCGGGTGCTCGGCCGCGCCCGGCCCGAGGCCGCGCCGTCCGAGGTCGAGGGCGGCCCCGGCATCCTCAGCGTCCGCGGCCTGCGCAAGAGCTACGGCGCGCGCACCGTCGTGCACGAGGCCGGGCTCACGGTGCGGACCGGCGAGGCGGTCGGCCTGCTCGGGCCGAACGGCGCCGGCAAGACCACGATCTTCTACATGATCACCGGGCTGGTGGCGGCCGACCGCGGCCACATCACGCTGGACGGCCTGGCGATCACCCACCTGCCGATGTACCAGCGCGCGCGCCTCGGCATCGGCTACCTGCCGCAGGAAGCCTCGATCTTCCGCGGGCTGACGGTGGAGGACAACATCCGCGCCGTGCTCGAGGTCGCCGAGCCCGACCGCAAGGCGCGGGCGAGGAAGCTCGATTCGCTGCTCGAGGAATTCGACATCGCGCGCCTGCGCAAGTCCCCGTCGATCGCGCTCTCGGGCGGCGAGCGGCGGCGCTGCGAGATCGCCCGAGCGCTGGCCTCGTCGCCGACCTTCATGCTGCTCGACGAGCCCTTCGCCGGCATCGACCCGATCGCGGTCGGCGACATCCAGGACCTCGTCAAGCACCTGAAGCAGCGCGGCATCGGCGTGCTGATCACCGACCACAACGTCCGCGAGACGCTCGGCCTGATCGACCGCGCCTACATCGCCCATTCCGGCCGCATCCTCACCGAGGGCACCCCGGAGGAGATCGTCGCCAACGCCGACGCGCGCCGGCTCTACCTCGGCGAGGATTTCCGGCTGTAGCGGCGGCGGCTCCGGTCGGGCCCGGTGTCGTGACCGGAAGGACGGCTCGGGGTGGGAAGCCTCATCCGGTCGGCTCCGTGAACGACGCGATGGCCGCGTCGACCAGAGGATTGCTGCGGGCGTCCGACCAGACCAGGGCCGCCGCGACGATCTCGACGTTCTCGGCCAGCGGTCGGATCACGACCTGGGGCGGGGCGAGCCCCTCGAAGCGCAGGGGCACCAGCGCGACACCCTGCCCGCAGGCCACGAAGGCGATCTGCGAGGTCACGGCGCGGACCTCGTGCACGATGCGCGGCGCGAACCCCGCCGCGTGGCAGGCTGCCGTCACCCGGTCGAAGTAGACCGGGCTGGAGCGGCGAGCGAACATCGCGAAATCCGCATCGGCCAGCAGCGCTAGCGGGACCGCCGCCATGCCGGTCAGCCGGTGATCGCGCGGCAGGGCGACGGCGAGACGATCGGTGGCGACCGGCCGCGAGCGGATGTTCGGGCCGAGTTCCCCTTCCAGGCGCGCGAAGGCGAGATCGATCTCGCCCGCCTCGATCAGCGGCACCGCCTCGACGCTGTCGATCTCGCGCACGGCGATCGTCAGCCCCGGCCGGGCCGCACGCAGGCGCGCCACCATCGGCGGCAAGTCCTTCAGAAGCGCCGAGTTGATCGCGCCGACGGTCAGCGTGCCGGTCCGGCCTGCGACCGCCTCGCGCACGGCCCGCTCCAAGCGCTCCACCTGGCCGGCGAAGACCTGCACCGCCGGCAGGATCGCGGCGCCCGCGGGCGTGAGCCGCACGCCGCGGCGGTCGCGGTCGAACAACCGCGCGCCCAGCATCCGCTCCAAGGTCTGGATGCCCTCGCTCAGCGGGGGCTGCGACATGCCGAGCCGCTGGGCGGCACGCCCGAAATGCCGTGCCTCGGCCACCGCCAGGAACAGCCAGAGGTGCCGGATCAACCGGACGTCCACGGTCACATCGATAGCCCAGCCGTATCACAGGGATCTTGAGATGGTATTTTACCGATCGAAGGGCGGATGGGAAATCCGGGGCTGCGCCGCCACGAAGCGTGCGGCAGGAGCCCGACGATGCCCGACCATCCCACCCTCGTCGCCTACGGCGCGGTGATCCTCGGCTTGGCGATCACGCCGGGGCCGAACATGATCTACCTGATCTCGCGCTCGATCGCGCAGGGCCGCCGGGCCGGCTTGGTCTCGCTGGTGGGCAGCGCGCTGGGGTTCCTGCTCTACATGGCCTGCGCCGCCTTCGGGATCACGGCACTGCTTGCGACGGTGCCCTACGCCCACGATGCCCTGCGGCTCGCCGGGGCGGCCTACCTGCTGCTCCTCGCCTGGTCCGCAGTGCGCCCCGGGGGCGTCTCGCCGTTCCAGGCCGCGGACCTGCCGCAGGCCGGCCCATGCCGGGTGCTCTCGATGGGGCTGGCCACGACCTTGCTGAACCCCAAGGCGGCGCTGCTCTACCTCGCGCTGCTGCCGCAATTCGTGATCCCCGGCTACGGCAGCGTGCTGGCTCAGACCCTGGTGCTCGGCCTGATGCACATCGCCCTCAACCTCGCCTTCGGCGTCGTCATCGCCACCACGGCCGGGGCGCTGGCGGCCGGCCTCGCCCGGCGCCCGTCCTGGATGCGGGCGCAGCGCTGGCTGATGGGCGGCATGCTCGGTGCGTTCGCGGCCAAGCTGCTCGCCGAGGCCTGAGGCGAGCCCGACGACCCGCCCGGCGATCGACGGGGCGCCGGGCCGTCCCGATCACCACCACGGCGCCGGGCCGAATGACGCAAGCGGGCGGCGCTCAGCACCGGCTCACGGAACGGCCGCCCTCACGCCGTCGGCTCGTAGACCGAGACCAGCCCGGCCGGCGCCGTGGCGCGCCAGGCGGCGAGCAGGGCGTCCCGCAAAATCTCCTCCTCGCAGGCGTCGAGGTCGAGGTTGGTCCAGCCGCGGCGGCCCCAGGCGCCGTCGATGGCCGAGAACAGGTCCGGCTCGGCCTCCAGCAGGCGCTCCTGGTCCTCCGGCGACAGCCGCAGCACCAGCCGGTCCTCCTCGGTCCACAGCGTCGCGAAGACCCGGCCGCCCACGCGAAAATCCGGGTTGCCCTTGTGCGCGCCGAGGATCGCTTCCGGCAGCATCAGCGCGAGCGCGCGCACGTCCTCCGGCAGCACCGCTCAGGGCCCGGCGGGCGCCCGCGACAGGCTGGTCGGCCAGGTGCTGCCGGGATGCTCGCGGACGTCGCCGGGGTTCGATCCGGTCGCGGCATCGCTGGCCCACTCGCCCGGCTCGGCCACCGCCTCGATCCGGTCCTCGGGGTAGTGTGCCTCGAGGAACAGCAGCGCCTCGGCCTCCGAGGCCGCGCGCACCGTGACCAGGGGGCGCGGGCCGGACGGGGTCCGGACGTCGGCGATGAACAGGCGCGTCATGTCGATCTCGCTCGGTGGAGGCTGTGCAGGCAACGCCCGGAACGGCGATTGTGTCCGCAGGACCGCATCGGCGACGTGCAGGATTGCGCACCTCAAACAATCCATAACGCTAAGTTTTAACGTTAAGCCAGCTTTAAGACCTTGCGGCCATGGTCCGGGAGGTCACCAGAGCCGGCACCGAAAGCTTCCGGCACATTTAAGCGTGAAGGAATTCTTATGGCCCGCTCCAAGCTCGTCGCTTTGGTGCGCACCCTGACGCTCGCGGCGAGCGTCGGCGCGCCCTCACTGGCCGCAGCCGCCGACCTGCTGCCGCCCCCGCCCCCGCCGCCCTATGCCCCGCCGATCGAGGTCGGGGGCGGCTGGTACCTGCGCGGCGACGTCGGGGCCAGCGTCTACGACCGGGCGAAGTACAGCACGTCCTACGACTATGCCGGCTACCCGGAGGCGAACCGCTCCTACGGCAACGAGGTCGGCGGCGGCGGCTTCGCCGGGGTCGGCGTCGGCTACCAGTTCACCCCGTTCCTGCGCGGCGACGTGACCGGCGAGTACCGCTACTCCACCGGCCTGCGCGGCAGCGAGTACTACAGGGGCCCCGACTACGACAACGGCCTCGGCTCGTACGGCATCAACAAGTCGAGCGGCCACTTCGATTCGGCCGTCGTCCTCGCCAACGCCTACTTCGACCTCGGCACCTGGTACGGCATCACGCCGTTCATCGGCGCCGGCGCCGGCTACGCCTTCAACCACGTCTCCGGCTACGGCACGAACGGCCAGTTCACCAGCCCGACCTACGCCTACGATTACGGCAACCCGCAATACGGCGGCTGCCCCTGCGCCCCGCCGACCTACAACTACACCCCGACCTACACGGTCGACGCGAACGGCAACGCGACGCCGGTCTACAACAGCCAGGCGACGACCAAGTCGTACAAGGACAAGACCACCGGCAGCTTCGCCTGGGCGCTCCATGCCGGTCTCGCCTACAACGTCACCGACGCGTTCAAGGTCGAGCTTGCCTACCGCTACCTGAACCTCGGCCACGCCTCGACCGGCGCCAGCTTCTCCACCTGCTGCGGCGAGGCCGGAGCCGGCGTGAAGATCAAGGACATCGAGGCCCACGACGTGAAGATCGGCGTGCGCTACCTGCTCGGCGGCCTCGTCGCCGCGCCGCTGCCGCCGCTGGTGCCCGACTATCAGCCGGCCCCGGGCCCGCTCGTCCGCAAGTACTGAGACACGTACCGAACCTGCACGGCCTCGACATCGAAGACGGCGCGGATCCGATCCGCGCCGTCTTCTTTCGTTTCAGGGTCGAGACGCACGCCACGGACCGAGAAATACGGTTAAGCCGTTCACAAGATTTGGGGTTTAGGGTCCTCGTCAAGTCGTCCTACGGGATGCAACCGTTGATCTTGCGTGAGGACTTTCCCCATGGCTGCGCTCGAACGCCGCTTCGCCGCCGCGGCGCTGCTTCTCCTCGGGATCGGCCGCGCCGAGGCCGCCGACCTGCTGCCCCCGCCCCCGCCGATGGCGCCGCCGGTCGCGGTCGGCGGCGGCTGGTACCTGCGGGCCGACTTCACCGAATCGGCCTACGCGCGCCCGCACGACGACACCCGGGCGGACGCGAACGACCCGGGCATGCCGCCGCTCGTCGGCCTGCGCCTGAGCGATGCGGCCGGCTACGGCGGCGGCGTCGGCTACCGGATCACCCCGTGGCTGCGCGTCGACGCGACCGTCGACCAGCGCGAGCCGGCCCGCTACGGCGCCGCCTCCTCGCGCTCGAACTTCGCCACCGGCTACAATGTCGAGGCGGCCCAGGTCTCCGCGCTCACCGCCCTCGTCAACGTCTACGCCGACCTCGGCACCTGGTGGGGGCTGACGCCCTATGTCGGCGCCGGCATCGGCGTCTCGGACATGGGGGTGGCGCGCGGCTACACCCAGACCACCTGCACGGTCGACGCCTGCGACGGCAACCCCGGCACCGGCCTGCGCACCGCCGTGGCGCGCCCGAACCGCTCGGTCGCCTCGCTCGCTTGGGCGCTGACCGGCGGCGTCTCCTACGCGATCGGCGGCGGCTTCAGCCTGGACGCGGCCTATCGCTACGTCGATTTCGGCAACGCCAAGAGCGGGCTCGACGCCTATAACGCCGGCACGCGGCTGAAGGACATCGCCGCCAACGAGTTCCGCCTCGGCCTGCGCTACGACCTCGGTGGCTTCGGCAGCGGCCCGAGCCTCGCCGGCCTCGGCGGCAGCGCCTACGGCAACTGATCCGCGACCGGGCGATCGCCGACGGACGCGAAGCGGCCGCGGGCCTCGCGCGGCCCCTTGCCCTGTGGAGAGATGGCTGGATCGGGGGCGTGACCGCCCCCGGACGGTATCGGATTTCCCACCTCGCGACCGTCATATGCGGGCGCTCGTCCGCGGCACGGCGGGCGAGCCGACGCCCGAAGCCACGGGCGTCGGCGGTCGGGGTGGCGTCGCGATCCGCGGATCGAAGCCTCGGCCCGGTCGCCGGGCGCGGACGGGCGGTAAAATCCCGTCTTCGTTCCGGTTTTCGCGTCGCATCCCCGCATTGGCACGGCACGCCGGCCGATATCGAAACCAGCCATTAAGGTTACTCTCCTATCAAGAGAGAACAGGTTTCGTAGTGCGGTCGTGTTGCCGCCCCGAGGACGACCGCGATGCGTAAGACTTCCCGCGCACTTCTTGCCGCCCTGAGCCTGGCCGGCCCGACCACGGCCCGCGCCGCCGACCTCGACTACGATTTCCTCCGCGGCCCCGACTACGACCCGCCGGTCGCGGTCACGGCGATCGACTGGAGCGGCGTGTATGTCGGCGGGCACGGCGGGTACAGCACGACAAGCTTCAACTTCGGAAGTGCTGGACAATCCGACATCGCGCACATCTTGCGGACATCCACGATCCAGAACGAGTTCGATGTTTCGCGGTGGAACACGCTTCGCCCTGGGCGTGCGCACGACGTCTCGTTCGGCGGATTTGCCGGCTACAACATCCAAATCGACGATGCCATTTTCGGTATAGAGGTCGACTACACGAACGCCAATCAGAAGGCGCGATCGGAGGACAGCCTCACCCGCAACGTGACGACGAAGGATAACTACTTCTACGATGCCTTCGTTCACACGGCGGCGCGCGCTACTTTGGAAGATTACGGAACAATCCGGGCTCGTGCCGGGTATGCCTACGGTCAGTTCTTGCCCTTCGTGACAGGCGGACTTGCGTATGGTCGAGCTCTCGTTGGCGATACCGTCAACGTCGCGACCGCACAATACACCGATTCGACGCGGAACACCCTCGTTGCAACGCTGGTGCAAAGTGGCGGTAGCTTGAAGGAGAAGTTCGCTCTCGGCGGCGCGCTTGGCGCGGGAGTCGATGTCTCGATCACACAGAACGTGTTTCTACGCGCCGAATACCAGTATGTATGGTTCAGCGCCTTCGGCGACAACAAGATGAACGTCAACACGGTCCGCGGCGCCCTCGGCGTGAAGTTCTGAGCGCTTAGCTCGCCGACCGAGTCAGCGCATCGCGCGGCGATCCTCGCTTCCCTACGCGTCGGAAACCCATCATGCCCGTTCGGATCTCGCTCCCCCTCGTCACCCTCGCGGGCCTGCTGGCGACGGTGTCGCTCGCCGGCCCCGCCGCGGCCGAGGGGCCGGGCTACGCCGAGGCGGCCCCGCGCGCCGCGCCGCGCCGCCTCGCGCATCGCCCCCTCCCCCCGGCCGGCCTCGACCGCCGGTACGGCGCCTATGCCGGGCCGCGCGTCTACGGCCCGGTCGTGCGCGCCTACCTGCCGCGCAACGACAACGTTCCGATGTACAACGAGCCGCCGCCGCGCTGAGGCGGCTTTCGCAGCGCGCCCGACCCGAACGGGGACGTGCCGCCCTTCCCCCCTCTGCGGGGGGAGGGAAAAGCATGTTGCGCCGGCCTCTTCCGCCCGCCGCTCGTTCCGCTAGACATCGGGCTCCGCGCCGCGCGCGCGGGGCTTGGCGGGAGCGGGCGATGCGGATCCAGGGTCTCTCGGCGATCGTGACGGGCGGAGCCTCCGGGCTCGGGGCGGCGACGGCGCAGGCGCTGGCCGAGGCCGGCGCGCGGGTGGCGCTGCTCGACCTCGACGGGGCGGCGGCGCAAGCTCGAGCCGCCGTGCTCGGCGGGATCGGTATCGCCTGCGACGTGGCGGACGCAGCGAGCGCCGAGGCCGCCGTGGCGCGGGCGGCCGAGGCGCACGGTCCCGCCCGCATCCTCGTCAACTGCGCCGGCATCGCCCCGGCCGCCCGCATCGTCGGGCGCGACGGCCCGGCCTCGCTCGACGGCTTCGCCCGGGTGATCCAGGTCAACCTCGTCGGCTCGTTCAACCTGATGCGGCTGGTGGCGGCGGGCGCCGCCGGGCTCGATCCCCTCGACGGGGGCGAGCGCGGGGTGATCGTCTCCACCGCCTCGATCGCCGCCTACGAGGGACAGGTCGGCCAGGCCGCCTACGCCGCCTCGAAGGCCGGCATCGTCGGGCTGACGCTGCCGGCGGCCCGCGAGCTTGCGCCGCTCGGCATCCGCGTCTGCGCGATCGCGCCCGGCATCTTCGGCACGCCGATGCTGCTCAGCCTGCCTCAGGACGTCCAGGACAGCTTGGGGGCCGCGGTGCCCTTCCCCGCCCGCCTCGGCCGGCCGGAGGAATACGCCGACCTCGTGCTGGCGATCGTCCGCAACCCGATGCTCAACGGCGAGACCATCCGCCTCGACGGCGCGTTGCGCATGCAGGCGCGCTGATCCGCGCACGAATCCTGCGTCGCAACGAAGGGAAGTCCGATGGGATCGTCCCTTCGGCGGGGGTCGGGCGGAGCCCGACGAACCGACCGGGCTTCGCCCTCGGCCCCGGACAAGGGATGACCCCTTATCGAAACCCGGACGTCACGCGCCGACCCTCAGTGAGCTGACCCGACATGTCGCAAACCTTCGACTGGACCTCCGCCTATCCCTCGATCCGCATGCCGATGTTCGGCCGCAACGTGGTCGCGACCTCGCACGCGCTGGCGGCGCAGGCCGGGATGCGGATGCTGTGGAAGGGCGGCAACGCGGTCGACGCGGCGATCGCCACCGCCGCGGCGAAGACGCTGACCGAGCCGTGCAGCAACGGGCTCGGCTCGGACGCCTTCTGCATCCTCTGGGACGGCCAGGAACTGCACGGCCTGAACGCCTCGGGCGGGGCGCCGGGCGCCTGGACGCCGGACTACTTCACCCGGAAATACGGCCCGGCCACGCGGCCGCCGATGCGCGGCTGGGATTCGGTGACGGTGCCGGGCGCCGTCGGCGCCTGGGTCGCCCTGTCCGAGCGCTTCGGCAAGCTGCCCTTCGCCGACCTGCTGGAGCCGGCCATCGAGATCGCCGAGCGCGGCTACCTCGCGCCGATCGTGGTGCAGCAGAAATGGGCCGCCGCGGCAGCGGTCCCCGACCTCGTGCGCCAGCCGGGCTTTTCGGAGTTCTTCCTGCCCCGCGGCCGCGCGCCGGATGTCGGCGAGCTGGTCACGCTCAAGGCCGCGGCGCGGACGCTGCGCGCCATCGCCGAGACGAAGGGCAAAGCCTTCTACGAGGGCGAGATCGCCGAGGCCATGGCGCGGCACGCGGGCGCGAACGGCGGCGCGATGACGCTCGCGGACCTGTCCGCCTACCGCCCGGAATGGGTGACGCCGACGCGCAAGGACTACCGCGGCTACACGCTGCACGAGATCCCGCCGAACGGGCAGGGCATCGCCGCGCAGATCGCGCTCGGCATCCTCGAGAGCTTCGACCTCGCCGGGATGGCGGTGGACGGGGCGGAGGCGCAGCACCTGCAGATCGAGGCGATGAAGCTCGCCTTCGCCGACACCTACGCGCACGTCGCCGACGGGCCCGCGATGCGGGTGAGCCCCGAGGCGATGCTCGACGACGCCTACCTCGCGTCCCGCGCCAAGCTGATCGACCCGCGCCGCGCGCAGGATTTCGGCGCCGGCAACCCGGTGCGCGGCGGCACGATCTACCTCACCGCCGCCGACGAATCCGGCATGATGGTGAGCTTCATCCAGTCGAACTTCATGGGCTTCGGCTCCGGCGTGGTGGTGCCGGAGTGGGGCCTGTCGCTGCAGAACCGCGGCTACGGCTTCGTCCTCGACGAAGCGAGCCCGAATTGCGTGGCGCCGGGCAAGCGCCCGTTCCACACCATCATCCCCGGCTTCCTCACGCAGGGCGGCGCCCCGGTGATGAGTTTCGGCGTGATGGGCGGCAACATGCAGCCGCAGGGCCACGTGCAGACGCTGGTGCGGATGATCGACCACGCCCAGAACCCGCAAGCCGCCTGCGACGCCCCGCGCTGGCGCTTCAACCAGGGCCTCGAGATCAACGCCGAATCCGCGATGCCGGCGGACACGCTCGACGGCCTCGTCGCCCGCGGCCACCGGGTCGCGGTGATCCGGGACAGCTACCAGGATTTCGGCGCCGGCCAGTTCATCTGGCGGATGGGCGACCCCGGCGTCGAAGGCTACGCCGCCGCCAGCGACCCGCGCCGCGACGGGCAGGCGGTGGTCTGGTGAGGCCGAAGCCCCCCGACGCGGCATCCCGGGTCGCCGCTGGCGATCGCGCGCCGAGCGGTTAGGCTGGTGCGGCGAAACATCCGTCCGCCGAGGCTCCCGGCCATGAACCCGTTCCTGTTCCAGACCACGCCGAACCTGCTGTTCGAGGCCGGGGCGGCGGGCAAGATCCCCGAGCTGGTCGCCAAGTTCGGCGCGCGAACCATCCTGCTGGTGACCGACCGGGGCGTGCGCGCCGCCGGGCTGACGCGGGCGGCCGAGGCGGCGCTGGCGCAGGCCGGCTGCCGCATCGACGTGTTCGCGGACGTGGTCGCGGACCCGCCGAGCCACGTGGTCGAGACCGCGGCGGCCTTCGCGCGGGCGTCGGGCGCGGAGCTGGTGCTCGCGATCGGCGGCGGCTCGGCGCTCGATACCGCCAAGCTCGTGGCCTACCTCGCCCGCTCGGACGACGCCCTGGACGCGATCTACGGCGTCGGCCTCGCCACGGGCGAGCGCCTGCCGCTGATCCTGGTGCCGACCACCGCCGGCACCGGATCGGAGGTGACGCCGATCGCCATCGTCACCACGCCCACGCAAGAGAAGAAGGGCGTCGTCGCCCCGCGCCTGCTGCCCGACTGGGCGGTGCTCGACCCGGAGCTGACGCGGGGCCTGCCCGCCGCCGTCACCGCGGCCACCGGCATCGACGCGATGGTGCACGCGATCGAGGCCTATACCAGCCGCCACCGCAAGAATCCGATCTCCGACGGCCTCGCCCGGCAGGCCCTGGGGCTGCTCGCCTGCCATATCCGGATCGCCTGCACCGACGGCGGCGATGTCGAGGCGCGCTCCGGGATGCTGCTCGGGTCGATGCTCGCCGGCATGGCCTTCGCCAACGCGCCGGTGGCGGCGGTGCACGCGCTCGCCTACCCGATCGGCGCGCTGTTCCACGTGCCGCACGGGCTCTCGAACGCGCTGGTGCTGATGGGCGTGCTGCGCTTCAACCTGCCGGAGGCGCGGGCGCTCTACGCCGAGCTCGCGCCGATCCTCGACCCGGACGCCCGCGACCGGCCGGCGGCGGAGGCGGCCGACCGCTTCGTCGCGGCGCTCGCCGCGATCTGCCGCGATTGCGGCGTCCCGCCCTCGCTCGCGGCGGTCGGCATCGCGGAGACGGACCTCGACCGCCTCGCCGACGACGCGATGAAGCAGACGCGGCTCCTGGTGAACAACCCGCGGACGGTGACCCGCGCCGACGCGCGCGCGATCTACGCCGCGGCGCTGGCGGGCACCGCCTGAGGGCGCCTTCGAGGAGGCGATCCCGGCTGTCGCCGACGGCCTTGGCCGCGATCCAGCCACCGCCCTCATCCTGAGGCGCGGCCGCTTCCGTCGCTCTCGCGCTTCGGCCGGTCCTTTTCGGGTCGATGTCCGTATAGGGGGGGCACACAGGAGCGACGCCACCCACCATGCCAGCCATCGAGACGGTCCCGAACCGCGTCGTCGCCGCCGTCCGGCGGTCCTTCCGGCAGTTCCTGGCACTGCCGCTCGCGACGATCGTCGGCTTCGTCGGGCTCAATGCGCTGGTCTACCTCGCCGACCGCTCGTGGTCCGGCGGCGCGGCGCCCACGGGCTTCCGCTGGCTCGGCGCGCTGCTCGGAGACCGCGCCGCGCTCGGCGGCCTGCTCACCACCGTGGCGTCGAGCATCATCACCGTGACGTCGATCACCTTCTCGCTGCTGCTCATCGCCGTGCAGCAGGGCGCGGCCTCGCTCACCGCGCAGGTCACTGACCAGTTCATGGCCCGGCGCACCAACCAGTTCTACTTCGGCTACTTCGTCGGCCTGTCGGTCTTCGTGCTGATGACCCTGGTGACCAACACCGAGTTCCACCGGCCGGTCTTCGGCACGAGCCTGGCCCTGGTAATGACGACCTTCGCCCTCTGCCTCGTCATCGTGATGCTCTACAACACCATCGATCAGATGCGGCCCGAGCGCATCGTCCAGTTCATCCACGAGCAGATCCTAGAGGCCCGCGCCGACGACGAGCGCCTGCTCGCGCGCACCCGCCGGACGCCCCGGCCGGGCTGGGACGTCCGCGCGGTGGTGCGCGCGACCGAGCGCGGCTACGTCGTCGGCCTCGACGCAGACCGGATCCAGGCGGCGATCGCGCGCGCCGCGCCGGACGCCGTCGAGGTTCGGATGCGGGTTCCGGTCGGCACCTTCCGGGCGCTCGGCGACCCGCTCTTCGACATCCGGGCCCGGCCGGGCTTCGTGCTGGAAGCGGAAGCGCGGGAGGCGGTCGAGGCCGCGTGCGGGCGGGCGCTCACCTTCGACGACGGGCGCGACCTCGGGCACGATGCCGGCTACGGCCTGCACCAGCTCGCGACCATCGCCTGGACCTCGGTCTCGACCGCGAAGTCGAACCCCAGCCCCGGCCGCGTCGTCCTCCTGGCTTTGCGCGACATCGTCGCCCGCTGGAGCCCCGGCGAGGTCGACCCGCCGGAGGCATTGGGCGCGCACGTGATCCTGGCCGACCACGCCCCGACCGCGGCCACCGATGCGCTGGAGGCGGTGATCGTCGTCGCCTCGGAATCGATCCAGTGCCAGACCCTCGCCGAGGCGATGGACAGCCTGGCGATCCTGCTCGGCCACGTCGCCGCGCCGACGGCCGACCGCCTCGCCGGCATCGCCCAGCGCTCGCTCTCCGCCCTCGGCGAGCACGTGCTGACCCGCGAGCTCGAAGCCGCCCTCGACGGCCTCGCCGCGGCGTTGGCCACGCGCGGCTTCGACGACGGCGCGGCGGCGGTCGCGGCGGCGACGCGGGCGCTGGCCGAAAGCCACGGCACGCTCAACTCGCGATCGACCCGCGTGCCGGGAACCACCGGCTGACCCGCCGCGGACAGCGGCCCCGTTCTCGGGAACTTCCGGCCACTCGTCCCGCCCGCGCCCTCATCCTGAGGTGCTTGCGCGAAGCGGACGCCTGGAAGGAGGCTCCCGGGGATCGCGCGACCACTGGAAGGCTCCTTCGCGGCGGCCGCCGCGGGGCCGCACCTCAGGACGAGGGGGTGGTTTGGGGCGAGGCGCGTTCGCCAGAACGCCGCGCCGCTACTTCGGCGTTGGCGCACCCGCCGGCTTGGCGGCCGCGGGCTTCGGCGCGGCTACGGGCTTCCCCGCCCATTCCGGGTCCGAGCGCGGGCCGCCGGGGGTGTCGGTCGCGGCGGTGAGCTGGCCGGGCACCACGTCGCCCACCCGCGTCCAGGTCTGGGTCTGGCACAGCACGGAGATCAGGCAGCCCTTCACCGACAGCTCGGCGGGGGTCTCGCTCCAGATCGTCACGTCGTAGGACTTGCCGTTGTCGCCGTTGTAGATCTTGCCGACGAACCGGCCCTCCTCGTTGCGCTTCAGGCCGAGGATCATCTGGTGGCCGAGGAGCGGCCGGGCCTGCCGCTTCGGGTCGGAGTTGTAGCGGTCGATCTTCGGCTTGCCGTCCTCGCCCAGCGGCTTCGAGCCCCAGACGACGTAGCCGCACAGGTTCGCGCCGCCCGGCCCGCAATGCTCGGTCCGCACCCGGGCGCGCCCGTCCTCGGTGAACCAGGTGCCGGTGGGGTCGGCCGCGACCGCCGGGCTGGCCCCGAGGGCGGAGGCGGCGGCGAGGCCGAGGAGGGCGAAGGTCGAGACGCGGGCGGACATGACGGTCATTCGGTTTCCTCAGGGGGAAGGGGAGGGATGGGCCGCGGGCGCGGTGCCGGCCTCGTCGCGGGCGCCGACGAAGCGGTTGAGCACCCGTCCGAGGACGCGGCTCAAGCCCTCCATCAGCAGGAACACCGCCGGCACGAAGACCAGCGAGAGCAGGGTCGAGACGATCAGCCCGGCGATCACCGCGACCGCCATCGGCGCGCGGAACTCGCCGCCGACGCCGAGCGCCATCGCGGAGGGCACCATGCCGGCGGCCATGGCGATCGTCGTCATCACGATCGGGCGGGCACGCTTGCGGCCGGCCTCGACGATCGCGGTGACGGGATCGACGCCGCGTCCCATCTCCTCGACGGCGAAATCCACCAGCATGATCGCGTTCTTGGTCACCAGCCCCATCAGCATCAGGATGCCGATCACCACCGGCATCGAGATCGGCATGCTCATCACGAGCAGGCCGAGGATCGCGCCGCCGATCGAGAGCGGCAGCGAGAACAGGATCGTCAGCGGCTGCAGGAACGAGCCGAACAGCAGCACGAGCACGGCGTACACCATCATGATCCCGGCGCCCATCGCCAGAAGGAAGCCGGAGAAGACCTCGCCCATGATCTCGGCGTCGCCGGTCTGTCGGATGGTGACGCCCGGCGGCAGGCTCTTGGCGGTCGGCGTCTCCAGCGCCTGGGCGATCAGCGAGCCGAGCGCGTCCGAGCCCTCCATGTTGGCCTCCACGGCCACGCGCACGACGCGGTCGTAGCGGTCGATCGCGCCCGGGCCCTGGTCGAGCTCGATGTCGGCCACCGCCGCCAGCGGCACCGCGGTGCCGTTGTTGGCCGGCACCTTCAGGTTCTCCAGCCGCGAGACCGTGCCGCGGGCGCTGTCGGGCAGCTGCACCCGGATCGGGATCTGGCGGTCGGCGGCGTTGAACTTGGCGAGGTTCAGGCCGATGTCGCCGATCGTTCCGACCCGCACCGTCTCGGCGATGGCGTCGGTCGAGACGCCGAGATCGGCCGCGACGCCGGGCTTCGGGCGGATGCGGACCTCGGTGCGGTTCAGGGGCGCCGTCGACATCACCGCGACGAGGTGGGGGATCGCGGCCATGTCGCGCTGGAGCCTGGCGGCGACCTCGGCCACCACGCCGGCATCGGGGCCGCCGACCACGAGGGCGAGGTCGCGCTGGCCCGAGTCGCGCAGGGACCACGAGCGGATGTCGGGCTCCTGCGCGATCAGCCCGGCGATCTCGGTCTCGACGGCGGCCTGCGACTGGGCGCGGGCGTTCTTCGGCGTCAGGTTGACGGTGAGCGTGGCCAGCCGCGTCTCCCGCTTGCCGCCGACCTGCCGGCCGCCGTCGACGAAGACCGAGACCACCTCGGGCAGGGCGCGGATGCGCGCGACCACCCGGTCGGACACGGCGATGGTGTCGGCGAGCCGCGCGCCCGGCGCCAGCTCGAGCATGAACAGGGTGCGGGCGTTGTCCTGCTTCGGCACGAAGCCGGAGGGCAGCAGGCCGGTGGAGGCGAGCGAGCCGGCAAACAGGGCCAGCCCGACGAGGAGGGTGACCACCCGGTGGCGCACCGACCAGCCGACGAGGCGGCCGTAGGCGCGCATCACCGGCCCCTCGCGCTCCGCGTGGTGGGCGTGGTCGCGCAGGAAGTAGGCCGCGAGCATCGGCGTGATCAGCCGCGCGACCAGCAGCGACATGAACACCGAGACCGCGATGGTGAGCCCGAACTGGATGAAGTAGCGCCCGGCGATCCCCGGCATGAACGACACCGGCGCGAACACCGCGATCAGGGTCGCGGTGATGGCGATGACGGCGAGCCCGATCTCGTCGGCGCCCTCGATCGCCGCCCGGTAGGCGGACTTGCCCATCCGCATGTGGCGGACGATGTTCTCGATCTCGACGATGGCGTCGTCGACCAGGATGCCGGTCACCAGGGTGATCGCCAGCAGGCTGATGCCGTTCAGGGTGAAGCCGAGCGCGTCCATCGCCCAGAAGGTCGGGAACACGGAGAGCGGCAGGGCCAAGGCCGCGATCAGCGTCGCGCGCCAGTCGCGCAGGAACAGGAACACCACCAGCACGGCGAGCGCCGCGCCCTCGATCAGGGTGTGCATCGCCGAATCGTAGGAGCCGATCGTGGCCGAGACCGAGGAGTCGATCCTTTCGAATTTGACGTCGGGGTAGCTGATCGCGAACTCCGAGATCTTCCTTTCGACGCCGGCGGCGACCTCGGCGTCGCTCGCGCCCGAGCCGCGCGAGACCGCGAAGGCGACCACCGGCCGGCCGTCGAAGCGGGCGAAGGTGCGCGGCTCCTCGATCGCGTCCCGCACGGTGGCCAGATCCGCGAGGCGCACCTTGCGGCCGCCGGGCAGGACGATGGAGGTGGCCTTGAGGTCGGCGAGCGTCCGCGAGGCGGCCAGCGTCCGGATCGACTGCTCGCGCCCGCCGACCTCGCCGCGCCCGCCCGCCATGTCGGCCGAGGTCAGGCGCACCTGCCGGTTGACGTCGGCCGCGGTGATGCCGAGCGCCAGCAGCCGGTCGGGCTGCAGCTCGATGCGCATCTCGCGCGCCACGCCCCCGACCCGCTCGACGCCGCCGACGCCCTTCACCCCCTGGAGGATGCGCGCGAACCTGTCCTCGACGAGCCAGGACAGGTCGGCGGGCGTCATCGCCGGCGCGGTGACGCCGTAGATCAGGATCGGCAGGCCGGCGATCTCGACCCGGCTGATCACCGGCTCGTCGATGGTGCGCGGCAGGTTGATGCGGATCTTCGAGACCGCGTCCTTGACGTCGTTGACGGCCCGGTCGGTGTTCACCTCGAGCCGGAACTCGACGGTGGTGACGGACGAGCCCTCGGTGATCGCCGAGGTGATGTGCTTGACCCCGCGCACGCCGGCGATCGAGTCCTCGACCCATTTCGTGACCTGGGTCTGGAGCTCGGAGGGCGCCGCGCCCGACTGCGTGATCGCCACCGAGACGATCGGCACGTCGACGTTCGGCATCCGCGTCACCGCGAGCCCGCGGAAGCTGACGAGGCCGAGCACGATCAGCACGAGGAACAGGACCAGCGGCCCGATCGGGTTGCGGATCGCGTAGGCCGAGACGTTCAGGCGCATCGGGCGGCCCGTTCCTTCTGCATCACTTGGCGGGGCGGCGTCGGCTCAGGGGACACCGGCGTCGGCGCTCGCCTCGGGCGACGGCGCCTCGGCCACGGCCGGGGCGACGGCCGCCAGCGGAACGGGGCGGACCTTGTCGCCGTCCCGCAGGAAGCTGCCGGCGCGGGCGACGACGCGCTCGCCCTCGGAGAGCCCGCTGCGGATCTCGATGTCGTCGTCGTCGGACAGGCCGGTGCGGACCTGGCGGGCCTCGACCGTGTCGCCGGCGACCACGAGGACGCTGCTGCGCGCCGGGCCGCCGTAGAGCACCGCGGCCTGGGGAACGGCGACGCCGCGGGTGCGGGCGATCTCGACCGCGCCGCGGGCGAAGGTGCCGATGCGCAGCCGCGGGTCGGCCTCGAGCCGGACGCGGACCTTGCCGAGCCGGCTCGCCCGGTCGACCTCCGGGTAGACCGCGCGGACGCTGCCCTGGACGCGTGCGCCCGCGCCGATCTCGATCCAGGCCGGGCGGCCCTCCCGCAGCAGCGGCAGCTTGGTCTCGACGACCTCGCCTTCGAGCTCGATCTCGCCCCGGGCGATCAGGCGGAACAGCGGCTCGGCCGCGGACGAGGCGGTGATGCCGACGCGCGCGGTGCGGCGGTTGACGATGCCGGCTTCCGGCGCGCGGATCTCGGTACGGGCGAGCCGCAGCTCCAGCTCGTCGCGCACCGCCTTCGCCTGGGCCAGCTCGGCCTTCGCGATGACCAGGCCGTTGCGGGCGAAGGCGAGCTTGCCCTCGGCTTGGCGCAGGGTGGAGGTGCGCCCTTCCAGGATCGCCGCCGTGCCGTTCCCGGTCTGCATCAGCTGCTTGGCGCGGTCGAACGCGAGGCGCGCCTCGACGGCGGCGGCTTCCGCCTGCTCGATGGTGCTCTCGGCCTGCGGGACGGCGGCGGTGGCCTTGTCCACCAGGGCGGATTGCTGGGCGAGCTGGCGGTCGATCAAGTCGTGCGACAGGCGGGCGAGCACCTGGCCGCGGGCGACGCGCGCGCCCTCCTCGACCAGGACCTCGGTGACGCGGTAGCCGTCGATCTCGGGCGTCACCAGGATCTCGTCGCGCGGCACCAGCGTGCCGGTGACGACCACGCTCTCGACGATCTCGCGGCGCGCCGCCTCGACCACGCTGACCGCGGGCGCGGGGCTCGCCGCGGCGGGCGCCGGGGCGGTCTCGGCCCGTGCCGGCAGGGACAGGGGGAGCACGAGGGCCAGGGCGGCGAGGCCGAGGCGATGGGCGCGAACGGTCATCGGCCGGTCTCCGCGGGCGTCGAGGCGAGGGGAAGGCGCCCGTCGAGGCCCGCATCGAGCAGGGCGAGGAGCTGGGCGACGGCGGCGGCCGGGTCGTAGCCGGGCAGCAGCGCCCGGTCGACGATGATCCCCTTCATCAGGGGGCCGAGCAGGGCGTAGAGGGCGGCCGGGTCGCAGGCGGGGGACCGCGCCAGGGCGGCGAAGGTCTCGACGAACCAGCCCCGCGCCTCGGCCTCGGCCCGCGCGGTCATCGCGGCGATCGCCGGGTTGCGCGTCGCCTCCGACCAGATGTCGACCCGCAGGATCGCGGTCTCGCGGGTGATCGAGACGAAGTAGCGGGTAATGATGCCGAGCAGCGCCGCGCGGCGGTCGCCGTCGCGCTCCAGCTCGGCCACGAGCAGGGCGCCGCGGGCGCGCTCGCACTCGGCGAGCCCGAGGACGAGGTCCTCCTTCGAGGCGAAGTAGCGGTAGACGTTGCCGGCGCTCATCGCCGCCTCGCGGGCGAGGTCCTGCATCGTGGTGCGGTGGAAGCCGTTGCGCACGAAGCAGGCCTCGGCCGCGGCCAGGATGTGCTCGCGCCGGGCCGACGGCTCGATCCGCGCCGAGACGGCGCTGCCGGCGCTCATCGCGCGAGGCTCGCCGCCGAGACGTGGGGCACGATGCGGCTCGCGTCCTTCGCGGGCGGGACGCCCTGGCAGGCGGCGGGACGAACCGCGAGCCCGGCACAGGACCGCGCCTGCCATCCGTCGGGACCGGCCCCGGTCCAGCCGATCAGCGCGACCCAGGCGAGCCCGAGGATCCCGACGAGCGCGAGGTTCGCCGGCGTGGCCACGGCGCGAAGCTCCGCGAGGCGGAGGGCGGTGCCGGGATCGGAAACGGAAAGGCCCATGGCGGATTCCTGCGTGCCGCCCCGGTGTAATGAACGTTCATTCTCATGTCAATGAACGTTCATTCTCAGATCGGCTCAAGAAGCGTGTCGTCGCCGCAGCCCATCTTCCCCCCCCCCCCCGGGGGGGGGGGGAAAACGGGGTGGCCCAGGCCGAAAACCCCACCGCCGGGGCGGGGGCCCCGGCTACCCCGCCGCGGCCCGCGCCCCCCAGGATGAGGGTCAAGCCCTGGGAGGGAGGGGGCACCCCCCCCGGTACCCGCGCCACCCAACCCCACTCCCCCTGGTCGCCCGAGCCGGCACGAAAAAAGACGCCCGCCGGCCACATCTCCCCACACCCCCCCCCCCTGTGGTCCCAA